>NZ_SDFT01000037.1:0-20159 GCF_004916815.1 Pantoea sp. R102 | reverse complement strand
GTGGTATCGATGTCACGCAGCTTCGGCACGTTCTGAATCTCTACCGGCTCTTCAGCCAGCAGCGCAGCAAACAGAATCGGCAGCGCAGCATTCTTCGCCCCGGAAATGGTCACTTCACCGCTTAAACGGGTGGGGCCTTGCACACGAAATTTGTCCATTAACACGGCTCTCAATTATCTATCAACAAAACAGCCAGAGTGGCGCTTAGAAACCGTTGAGTTTACGGTCGCGCGCCCACTCGGCTGGGGTATAAGTCTTGATGGACACCGCATGAATACGGTTATCCGCAATGTATTCCATCAGCGGCGCGTACACAGCCTGCTGTTTCTTTACGCGGCTCAGCTCGCCAAACATTTCGCCCACGGCAATGACCTGGAAATGGCTGCCATCGTTGCTGAGAACATGTACTTCTTCTAACGGCAGCGCCTGCATTAGCACGGCCTGAACTTCACTATTTTCCATCGCTCATTGCTTCACTTGATAATAATAAGGCGGATATCTTAGAGGAAAGCGCCTGACTCTTAAATACGCAAAAGCCCCTGAAAAAATCAGGGGCTTTGTCAGCAGCGCCGTTAATCAGGCGATTTGTTCCGCAGAAACAATAATCTGCTGCAGGTTATACAGCTTGATTAACGAGTCGAGCTTATCGGTGATACCACTGAAAAGCGGCGTCGTGCCCTGCGCCCGCGCGATTTCGCGCAGATGCACCAGCAGCGCCAGCCCGGCAGAATCAACCCGATCCAGCGCCGCCACGTCAATCGTGGTGATACCGGCCATGGCGCTGTCACGCGCCTGCCACAGCGCCAGCAGCGTATCGCGGTCCAGTTTGCCGCTTAGGGCCAGCGTGCTGGCAGTGCGCTGCCAGCGTAACGGTTCGCTCATTATTGCTGCTTGTCCAGGGTGATAGGCTGCGCGGCATAGGTTTTCAGCTGCGCAGTCAGGCCGTCGATGCCTTTGGTGCGCAGCAGATCGCTCCACTCATTCTGTTTGGTGGTGATCATGCTGATGCCTTCGGCAATCATGTCATAAGCCTGCCAGTTGCCGGTCTGGCTGTTCTTGCGCCACTGGAAATCAAGGCGCACCGGCGGACGACCGTTGGGATCGATGATGGTGACGCGAATCGCCACGATATTGGCATCGCCAATCGGCTGCTCAGGCTGAATCTGGTAAGTCTGGCCGTGGTACAACGCCAGCGCCTGACCATAAGCCTGCGCCAGATAATCCCCAAACGCGGCAAAGTAGGCGTCGCGCTGCGCCGGCGTGGCTTCGCGGTAGTAACGGCCCAGTACCAGCGCCCCCGCGTATTTAATCTGCACGTACGGCAGCAGCTCCTGGCGCACGATTTCGCGCAGGTAATTCGGATCCTGCTTAATCTTCGGCTGTTCGTTCTTCAGGCGGGTAAAGGTCTTCTCCGCCGCTTCGTTCATCATCTTGTACGGATTGCTCTGGTTGGCATCCGCTGCGTTTGCCGCCAGCGGCGCGATGGCCAGCAGGGCCACCATCAGGAAACGTTTTAACATCGTGTTGTACCTCTCTGGGTTATTCCGTTGTAGCAGGTGCTGCCGGGGCGCTCGCGCTGGCGGCGCCCGACGATTTCTCATTGTCCTTGTTGTCGCCGCTCTTGTAGAGGAACTGGCCGATCAGGTCTTCCAGCACCAGCGCCGATTTGGTATCCCGCAGCGTGCCGCCATCTTTCAGCATCGCCGAGCCAAGCTCCGGATCGTCAAAACCTAAGTTGAGCGCGAGGAACTGCTCACCCAGCAGACCCTGGGTGCGAATCGCCAGCGAGCTGGTGTCAGGAATTTTATTGGCATACTGTTCGCTGATGTCCATGGTGACGCGCGGCGACAGCGTTTTGTCATCCAGTGTAATGTCGGTGACGCGGCCAATCACCACGCCGCCAATTTTCACCGGCGAGCTGACTTTCAGGCCGCCGATATTATCGAAGGTGGCGTACAGCTTCCACGTTGGCTCAGTACCCAGCGATTTAAGATCGGCGACGCGCAGGCTGAGGAACAGCAGCGCCAGCAGCGCCGCCAGCATAAACACGCCAACCCAGATTTCGTTTTTTTTGCTTTGCATTGCATTAATTCCCAAACATCAGTGCCGTCAGCACAAAATCCAGTCCAAGCACCGCCAGCGAAGCATGGACTACGGTACGCGTCGTCGCGCGACTGATCCCTTCCGAAGTCGGGATGGCGTCATACCCATTGAACAGCGCGATCCAGGTCACCGTGATGGCAAACACCGCGCTCTTGATCAGGCAGTTGATCACATCGGTACGAAAATCCACCGCGTTCTGCATCGCCGACCAGAAAAAGCCCGGGTCGATGCCTTTCCAGGCCACCCCGACCAGCGCGCCACCGGCAATGCCCACCGCGGTAAAGATCAGCGCCAGCAGCGGCATACTGATAAAGCCGGCCCAGAAGCGCGGCGAGACCACGCGGCGCAGCGGATCAACCGCCATCATCTCCATGCTGGAGAGCTGCTCAGTGGCTTTCATCAGGCCAATTTCCGCAGTGAGCGCCGAACCGGCGCGCCCGGCAAACAGCAGCGCGGTGACTACCGGCCCCAGTTCGCGCAGCAGCGACAGCGCCACCAGCATACCCAGGCTGGTTTCCGCGCTGTAAGTGGTGAGTACCAGATAGCCCTGCAGCCCCAGCACCATGCCAATGAACAGGCCGGAGACCACAATGATCAGCAATGACAGCACGCCCACGCTATACAGCTGCTTCACCAGCAGCGGCGCATGCTTACGAAACGCCGGTTTACCCACCAGCGCATGGAAGAGCATTAAGCCCGCCCGGCCAAAGGCCGCACAGGTGTTAATTCCCTGACGCCCAAATGACGCCAGTGCCTGTAACCACATCAGTTTAGCTTCTCCCTGTGCGGGTCAGATCGCTGAGGTAATCCCCGGCAGCGAAGCGGAACGGCACCGGACCATCCGCATGACCCTCAATAAACTGGCGCACGCGCGGATCGGGATTCTCCCTCAGCTGCGGCGCACTACCCTGAGCAATAATCTTTTGCCCGGCAACAATATAGGCATGGTCGGCAATGCTCAAGACCTCCGGCACATCGTGTGAAACCACAATGCAGGTGACGCCCAGCGAATGGTTGAGCTCATCGATCAGCTTGACCAGCACGCCCATGGTAATGGGATCCTGGCCGACGAAGGGTTCGTCGAACATGATCAGCTCCGGCTCCAGCGCAATTGCACGCGCCAGCGCCGCCCGGCGCGCCATGCCGCCGGAGAGTTCGGCCGGCATCAGCTGTGCTGCGCCGCGCAGTCCGACGGCTTCCAGCTTCATCATCACCGTGCTGTGCAGTAATTCCGCTGGCAGCCGGGTGTGTTCGCGCAGCGGCCAGGCAACGTTTTCATAGACGTTAAGGTCGGTGAACAGCGCACCGGACTGGAACAGCATGCTCATTTTTTTACGCACGTCATACAGCTTACGGCGCGACAGCGTCGGAATGTTCTGGTCACGAAACCAGATCTCACCTTTGTCCGGCTGCAGCTGCCCGCCAATCAGGCGCAGCAGGGTGGTTTTACCGATGCCGGAAGGGCCCATAATCGCCGTGACTTTGCCCGCCGGAACGGTCAGCGAAATGTCGTCGAAGATGGTGCGATTGCCGCGCGTAAAACTGACGCCACGAACCTCAACCAGATTCGTTTGCTGCTGGATCATCATTACCTCTTTAAACGGATCGGGCGTAATTAACGTGGTGGATGGTAGCCTGGTAAACCACAATGCACGATAGTTTTACAGAAACTTACCCGTCCGGTGTGGCGAAAACGGCCTTAAAATTTACTTTTGCCTCTCAGACAGTCAAAATCAGCGCCTGATTCCGCACGCGCACTGCTTTTACCTGTCGGACAAGGTTTGCCGGCACCGTTATCCATCAAGGATTTTTCATGTTCGTAGCCACTGCCCTGCTGTTTATCGGATTGATTTTACTGGCTTACGGAGCTGACCGCCTGGTGTTCAGCGCCGCGATCCTGTGTCGATCCCTTGGCATTCCCCCGTTGATCATTGGCATGACGGTGGTGAGCATTGGCACTTCACTGCCGGAACTGATCGTCTCGTTCTCTGCCGCGCAGCATGGTCAGATGGATTTAGCCGTGGGTACCGCGCTGGGCTCGAACATCACCAATATTCTGCTGATCCTTGGTGGCGCTGCGCTGCTGCACCCTTTAACCGTACACTCCAATCTGATTCGCCGCGAACTCCCTCTGCTGCTGCTGGTCTCACTGCTCAGCGGCATCATGCTGTTTGATAACCAGCTCAGCCGGCTGGATGGCGTAGCACTGCTGCTGCTGGCGCTGGGTTATCTGCTGGTGGCGATCCGCATCGCCCGGCGGGCCGAGCGCGATAATAATGACACCCTGACGCGTGAACAACTGGCGGAGCTGCCGCGTGACGAAAACGGCAATACGGTGGCGTTTCTCTGGCTGGCGGTGGCGCTGATTATTCTGCCGATGTCGACGCGCATGGTGATCGACAACGCCACGGTGTTTGCGGATTACTTCGGCGTTAGCGAACTGGTGATGGGACTGACGCTGATTGCTGTCGGTACCAGCCTGCCGGAACTGGCCACGGTGCTGGCCGGCGCGCTGAAAGGCGAGGACGATATCGCCATCGGCAACCTGATTGGCGCCAATATCTTCAATCTGGCGATTGTGCTGGGCCTGCCGGCGCTGGTGCATCCCGGCGCGATCGATGCGCACGCCTTTGCGCGGGATTACTGGATTATGCTGGGCGTCAGCGTGCTGTTCGCCCTGCTGTGCCTGCTGCGCAAGCGCCGCATCGGCCGCATAGCGGGCACGCTGCTGTTAGGTGGATTTATCGTGTGGGTGCTGTGGCTGTGGCTCAGCCCCACGCTTATCGCAAGCTATTAAGGATGACTGACCATGTCACATCAGCAACCGGATTTCGACTTCCAGCAGGCAGGTAAAGCGGTACTGCGCATTGAACGCGAAGGGCTGGAACAGCTCGACCAGTATATTAACGCCGATTTCAGCCGCGCCTGCGAAATGATCTTTGCCTGCCGTGGCAAAGTGGTGGTGATGGGCATGGGCAAATCCGGCCATATCGGCAAGAAGATGGCCGCCACCTTCGCCAGCACCGGCACGCCGGCGTTCTTCGTCCACCCGGGTGAAGCCAGCCACGGCGATCTCGGCATGGTCAGCACCAATGATGTGGTGATCGCCATCTCGAACAGCGGCGAGTCGGGCGAAATCCTCGCGCTGATCCCGGTGCTCAAACGGCAGAAAGTGCAGCTGATTTGCCTGACCAGCCGTCCGGAGAGCGCCATGGGCCGGGCTGCCGATGTGCATTTATGCGTGAAAGTGCCGCAGGAAGCCTGTCCGCTCGGGCTGGCACCGACCTCCAGCACCACCGCCACGCTGGTGATGGGCGATGCGCTGGCGGTGGCGCTGCTGGAGGCGCGCGGCTTCACGCAGGAAGATTTCGCGCTGTCGCACCCGGGCGGCGCGCTGGGGCGCAAACTGCTGCTGCACGTCAGCGACATTATGCACAGCGGCGATGAAATTCCCCACGTCACCCGTGACGCCTCGCTGCGCGACGCGCTGCTGGAAATTACGCGCAAAAACCTCGGCCTGACGGTGATTGTCGACGACCTGATGAAAATCGAAGGGATTTTCACGGACGGTGACCTGCGCCGCATCTTCGATATGGGCATCGATTTCCAGTCGGCGCGTATCCAGGATGTCATGACGCGCGGCGGGATTCGCGTGCGCCCCAACCTGCTGGCGGTGGACGCGCTTAATCTGATGCAAAACAAAAACATCACTGCGCTGCTGGTGGCCGATGACGATCGCCTACTCGGTGTGGTACATATGCATGACATGCTGCGCGCTGGCGTGGTCTGAACGGGAAACAACAATGAGTGCTGAAACCACGATGGTCGACACCTGCTACGGTCCGGTGAGCGCCGACGTGATGGCGCGGGCGGCCAACATCCGCCTGCTGATTTGCGATGTCGACGGCGTGATGTCCGACGGCCTGATTTACATGGGCAACAGCGGTGAAGAGCTAAAGGCCTTTAACGTGCGCGACGGTTACGGCGTGCGCTGCCTGCTGACCTCGGACATCGAAGTGGCTATTATTACCGGCCGTCGCGCTAAACTGCTGGAAGATCGCTGTAAAACGCTCGGCATTACGCATCTTTACCAGGGACAGTCGGATAAGCTTTTGGCCTGGCGCGAACTCCTGGATAAACTGTCACTATCGGCAGACCAGGTCGCGTATATTGGTGACGACCTGATCGACTGGCCGGTAATGGCACAGGCGGGTCTGAGCGTGGCCGTCGCCGATGCGCATCCGGTGTTACTGCCGCGCGCGCATTACGTGACGCGCATTGCTGGCGGTCGCGGTGCAGTACGTGAGCTATGCGACCTGATTTTGCTGGCGCAGAACAAATTTGAGGATGCCAAAGGGCAATCAGTATGAGTAAAAGCAGGCGTTGGATAACGCTGATTCTGGCGCTGATCGCCCTGGTGCTGATCGGCTGGAATCTTACCAACCAGGACGACAGCGCCACGCCGGTGGCGACCAACGATCAGGCGCCGACCTACACCAGCGCTAACTCCAGCACCGTGGTGTATAACCCGACGGGTGCGCTGGCCTATAAGCTGGTCTCGGATAAAGTGACCTACTTTTCGGCCGAAGAAGTGAGCTGGTTCGATAATCCGGTGATGACCACTTACGACGAAAACAAAGTGCCCACGTGGTCGGTTCGTGCTGACAAGGCAAAGCTGACGAAAGATCGTATGCTGTATCTTTATGGCCACGTTGAAGTACACACATTGACGCAGGATTCCCAGCTTGAGCGCATCATCACGGATAATGCTCAGGTTAATCTGGTCAGCCAGGATGTGACGTCTGACGATCAGGTCACCCTATTTGGCCGCAGTTTTAACTCCACTGGCATGAAGATGCGCGGCAACCTACGGACAAAGAATGCCGAGCTGCTTGAAAAGGTCAAAACCTCCTATGAAATTCAAAATGAACAAAAATAGCCTTAAGTTGCTGCTGGTGAGTGCGCTGCTGGCAACCAGCCTGCCGGCGCTGGCGTTAACGGGCGATTCGGACAAGCCGGTTAACATCGACTCGGTGAACCAGGCGCTCGATTTGCAGGGTAACGTCGCCACCTTTACCGGCAACGTGATCGTGACCCAGGGCACCATCAAAATTACCGCCGATAAAGTGGTGGTAACGCGTCCCGGCGGCGACAGCAACAAAACCATCGTCGATGCCTACGGCAATCCGGCCACCTTTTATCAGATGCAGGACAACGGCAAACCGGTGCAGGGTCACGCCGCCAAACTGCACTATGAGCTGGCCAACGATTTCGTCGAGCTGACCGGCAACGCCTTTATTGAGCAGCAGGACAGCAACATCAAAGGCGATCGCATCACCTATCTGGTGAAAGAGCAGAAAATGCAGGCCTACAGTCAGGGCCAGAGCAAGCGCGTCACCACCGTGCTGGTGCCGTCGCAGCTGCAGGATAAAAACGGTTCGTCTGCGAGCCCCAAAAAGAGTAACTGATCGCTATGGCCACATTAGTCGCTGAAAACCTGGCGAAAGCCTACAAAGGCCGTCGCGTAGTAGAAGATGTCAGCCTGCAGGTGAAATCCGGCGAGATTGTCGGCCTGCTGGGCCCCAACGGGGCCGGTAAAACCACCACCTTCTACATGGTGGTCGGCATCGTGCCGCGTGATGCCGGCCGCATCATCATTGATGAAGAAGATATCAGTATTCTGCCGCTGCATGCGCGCGCGCGCCGCGGCATCGGTTATCTGCCGCAGGAAGCGTCGATCTTTCGCCGTCTGAGCGTCTACGACAACCTGATGGCGGTACTGCAGGTGCGTGACGATCTGACGGAAGAGCAGCGTCAGGACCGCGCCAATGAGCTGATGGACGAGTTCCACATCGGCCATCTGCGCGACAGCATGGGCCAGGCGCTGTCGGGCGGTGAACGTCGCCGCGTCGAGATTGCCCGTGCGCTGGCCGCCAATCCAAAGTTTATCCTGCTGGATGAACCTTTTGCCGGCGTTGACCCCATCTCCGTTATCGATATCAAAAAGATCATCGAACACCTGCGTGACAGCGGCCTCGGCGTGCTGATCACCGACCACAACGTGCGTGAAACGCTCGCGGTGTGTGAGCGCGCATATATCGTCAGCCAGGGCCATCTGATTGCCCACGGCACGCCAGATGAAATTCTTGCAGATGAGCAGGTTAAGCGGGTTTATTTGGGCGAAGAGTTCAGACTCTGATAAGGTGTCGGCATACCCGACATTTGCTTAGGAAATTCTAGCCGGATTATGAAGCAAGGTTTGCAACTCAGGCTCAGCCAACAGCTGGCGATGACCCCCCAGTTGCAGCAGGCAATCCGCTTGCTGCAACTCTCTACGCTTGAACTCCAGCAGGAACTGCAACTGGCGCTGGAAAGCAATCCGCTGCTTGAACAAACCGATCTGCACGATGAAGTCGACGCCCGCGAGTTTCAGGAGAACGAGGCGTTAGATACCCGTGAGGCACTCGAACAGAAAGAGATGCCGGAAGAGCTGCCGCTCGATGCCACCTGGGACGAGATCTACACGGCCGGCACGCCCTCCGGCACCGGCACCGATTACCAGGACGACGAGCTGCCGGTGTATCAGGGTGAAACCACGCAGTCGCTGCAGGACTATCTGATGTGGCAGGTGGAACTGACGCCGTTCACCGACACCGACCGCGCCATCGCTACCTCCATCGTCGATGCCATCGACGATACCGGTTATCTCACCGTCAGCTTACAGGACATTTGTGACAGTATTGGTGACGAAGAGCTGACGCTGGAAGAGGTGGAAGCGGTGCTGAAGCGCGTACAGCGTTTCGATCCGGTGGGCGTCGGCGCACGCGATCTGCGTGACTGCCTGCTGGTGCAGCTGTCGCAGTATGCGGCCGATATGCCGATGCTAAACGAAGCACGGCTGATCGTCAGCGAGCACCTCGACCTGCTGGCTAACCATGATTTCCGCAGCCTGATGCGCGTGACGCGGCTGAAAGAAGAGGTGCTGAAGGAAGCGATGCTGCTGATTCAGTCGCTCGATCCGCGCCCCGGGCAGTCGATCAATACCAGCGAGCCCGAGTATGTGATTCCCGATGTGCTGGTGCGCAAGACTGGCACGCGCTGGACGGTGGAGCTGAACGCTGACAGCCTGCCGCGCCTGAAGATTAATCAGCATTACGCCGCGATGGGCGGTTCTGCGCGTAATGACAGTGACAGCCAGTTTATTCGCAGCAATTTACAGGAAGCCCGCTGGCTGATTAAGAGCCTGGAGAGCCGCAACGACACGCTGCTGAAAGTGACGCGCTGTATTGTCGAACAGCAGCAGGCGTTTTTTGAACAGGGTGAAGAGTATATGCGTCCGATGGTGCTGGCGGATATCGCCCAGGCCGTGGATATGCATGAATCCACTATTTCCCGCGTCACCACGCAAAAGTATTTGCACAGCCCGCGTGGCATTTTTGAACTGAAGTATTTTTTCTCCAGTCACGTCAGCACCGAAGGCGGTGGCGAAGCCTCGTCGACGGCGATCCGTGCACTGGTGAAAAAATTAATCTCCGCGGAAAATCCCGCAAAACCCTTGAGCGACAGCAAACTGACCTCCATGTTATCTGAACAGGGCATCATGGTGGCGCGACGTACGGTTGCTAAGTATCGCGAGTCTTTATCTATACCGCCATCAAACCAGCGCAAGCAGCTGGTTTGACCGAAACAAGAAGGAAGACCTATGCAGCTAAACCTTACCGGACTGAATGTTGAGATAACCGACCCACTGCGCGAATTTGTAAATAACAAATTTGCCAAACTGGAACACTATTTTGATCGTATCAATCAGGTTTATATTGTTCTGAAAGTGGAGAAGGTGACGCAGATTGCGGAAGCAACCCTGCACGTCAACGGCGGGGAGCTGCACGCCACATCGGAAGCGGAAGACATGTACGCGGCCATCGACGGGTTAATTGACAAGCTGGCCCGTCAGCTGACCAAACACAAAGACAAACTGAAAAAACACTAACCTTCACGCTTGCAGAGTGCTGACGGGTTCAGCACTCAGAGGAGAAATGGGGCGGGTCACCGCCCCGTTTTGTCATCTGCGCAAGCGCCTGCAGTCACCTGCCCTGCCCGTTCGCGGTGTCCCGGTACGTGCCTTACGGCTATGTGAACACGCAAGTGAAACGATGATGAACAACGATCTGACACTGGAATTGAGCGCGGTCCTTTCGCTGGACTGCACCCGCAGCGGCGTACACTGCCAGAGTAAAAAGCGCGCGCTGGAAATTATCAGCGAGCTGGCCGCTAAGCAGCTCAATCTGCCGCACCAGACGCTTTTTGAAGCCATCCTGACCCGTGAACGCATGGGAAGTACCGGCATTGGTAACGGCATCGCCATTCCGCACGGCAAGCTGGAGGAGGATACGCTGCGCGCCGTTGGCGTGTTTATCAGCCTCGACCAGCCTATCGCCTTTGACGCCGTCGACAACCAGCCGGTTGACCTGCTGTTTGCCCTGCTGGTGCCCGCAGACCAGTGCAAAACCCATCTGCACACCCTGTCGCTGGTGGCGAAACGCCTGGCGGATAAAACCGTCTGCCGCCGTTTGCGCGCGGCACAGAGCGATGAAGAGCTCTACGCCATCATTACAGAAGCTCAGGAAGATCACGCTTAAGCGACAGACACTTTTACCGGCCTGCGTGCCGGTTTAACACGGGAGAAATGTGATGGTGCTGATGATCGTTAGCGGTCGGTCAGGCTCAGGAAAATCAGTCGCGCTGCGCGCCCTCGAGGATATGGGCTTCTACTGTGTCGATAACCTGCCGGTGGTGCTGCTGCCGGAGCTGGCGAACACCTTAACCGAGCGCAATATCTCAGCGGCGGTTAGCATTGACGTGCGCAACATGCCGGAATCACCGGAGGTGTTTGAGCAGGCACTGAACAATCTGCCGGAAGCGTTCTCGCCACAGCTGCTGTTTCTGGACGCCGATCGCAACACGCTGATCCGCCGCTACAGCGACACGCGCCGCCTGCATCCGCTCTCCAGCAAAAATCTGTCGCTGGAAAGCGCCATTGATGAGGAGAACGATCTGCTGGAGCCGCTGCGCTCGCGTGCCGATCTGATCATCGATACCTCAGAGATGTCGGTGCATGAGCTGGCAGAAATGCTGCGCACGCGCCTGCTGGGCAAGCGTGAGCGTGAACTCACCATGGTGTTTGAATCCTTCGGCTTCAAGCACGGCATCCCGATCGACGCTGATTACGTGTTTGACGTGCGGTTCCTGCCTAACCCGCACTGGGATCCGAAACTGCGTCCGATGACCGGGCTCGATCGTCCGGTGGCGGCCTTCCTCGATCGTCACACCGAAGTGCACAACTTTATCTACCAGACACGCAGCTATCTCGAGCTGTGGCTGCCGATGCTGGAAACCAATAACCGCAGCTATCTGACGGTGGCGATTGGCTGCACCGGCGGTAAGCACCGTTCGGTCTACATTGCCGAACAGCTGGCAGACTATTTCCGTTCGCGCGGTAAAAATGTGCAGTCCCGTCATCGCACCCTGGAAAAACGCAAATCATGACCGTGAAGCAAACCGTTGAGATTCGAAATAAGCTGGGTATGCATGCGCGCCCGGCGATGAAGCTGTTTGAGCTGGTGCAGAGTTTTGATGCGGAAGTGCTGCTGCGTAACGAGGCCGGCACCGAAGCCGAAGCCAGCAGCGTGATTGCGCTACTGATGCTCGACTCCGCTAAAGGCGGTCATATCGAAATCGAGGCCAGCGGCCCGCAGGAAACCCAGGCGCTGGCCGCGGTCATTGAGCTGTTTGAAGCCGGTTTTGACGAAGACTAACCGCGTCAGTGCAGCTGGTAACGGTTGAGGAAGCCCTCGCCGCCCAGCTGGCGCATCTGGCGCATAATCCACTGCTGGCGCTGACGAATGTAGCCGGACGGTGCATCCGCGCGGAAGCGAATCGGATTCGGCAGCACCGCCGCCAGCAAAGCGGCTTCCGCCATGCTCAGGCGACTGGCAGGCTTGTGGAAATAGCGCTGCGATGCCTCTTCCACACCAAACACCCCGTTCCCGAATTCCGCAATATTCAGGTAGACTGTCAGAATGCGGCGTTTGGTCCAAACCGTTTCCAGCCCCACCGTCAGCCCGGCCTCCAGCCCTTTGCGCACCCAACTGCGGCCATCCCACAAGAACAGGTTCTTCGCCGTCTGCTGAGACAGCGTTGATGCGCCGCGCATCCGTTCGCTGCCGTCATTGTCCAGCACCTGCTGAATGGCTTGCACGTCAAAGCCCCAGTGCTCAGGAAACTTCTGATCTTCCGAGGCGATCACCGCCAGCGCCATCCACGGTGAAATCTCATCCATTCCCACCCAGTCTGAATGGGCGACATAATCGAAGCGTCCGCTGAACCACGCGCCAAGCTGCCGCTCCACCATTACCGCCGAAAACGGCACCGGCAAAAATGCGAACAGCACAATACCGGCCAGCCACAGACCCAGCCATGCCAGAAGCACCCTGCCAGCCAGCCGCTTCAGGCGCTGGACCATCTTCCCTTTACTCTTACTCATGCAATCGTCTCTTACCGGTTCCCTGGATTAATCAATTACTCAGGTCATGATTTCAAATAGCGGTGATGCAAGCCGGAATTTTATCTCTGCGGCATCGCGACCACCAGCCAAACTCATTGCGCGGGCAACCATCGTTCCTCTATTAGAGCCAGTCGCATCAAGCACTTCCGGCAAAAAGGAATCGGTTCCATGCAGAAAAATCGCGCAGCGCGGACAGGCATAAATACTTAACCGATTGTGATACCGCTCACGTTAAACCTTTCACGATGTTTAACTATCATCTTTAGTAGTCAGTGAAGATGTTCATTGACAACCGAGACCATTCTGAAAAACACGGCGCAAATAGCGACAATTACGCTTCAGACCAAGGCGCAACCTGTAAAACGTTTTACCGCCCATCCGGTTTACGCTAACCGTTCAATGCCCGAACTGGAACTTTCAGCCGGGGGTTTCCAAAACGTTTTGGATAACCGCCGCAAAATCTGGTTATTCATTATTAAAATCAATAACATGAGCATAAAAACGGCCGTTGCGCTGCGCTTTTTGCCGTTTCCCTTCGCCGCACAGCGCTTTCCGGACCGCGACTGTGGGAAAACCAGGCAAAAAACCGAACATTTGCTCAAAAATAGTGCAATACGCCAAAGAAATTGATTCCTTGCTTGACTGTGTCAGCAAATTAATGTTTTCTGTATTTAAACGCTGCTCAACATCACACAATTTAATGAATCTTGTCACAAGCTGTGGCGAATTTGCTAAGGTGATTTTGAAGCGTTAACCAATACCACGCTGTTGCTTTTGTATTCGATTTCTAATAATAGCAGCAGCGCCCATTTCCCTGGTGTTGGCGCAGTATTCGCGCACCCCGGTTTCGACTGGGGTCATTTTTTTTCTGGCCCGCGCTATTTTTCCCGCTCCGCAACCCAGTTCCGTAATACTTCAACGTCGTGCCGCCACTCGTGCTTCAGCTCGTCGACCCACTCCTGCACGTTATCCCACCAGGCCGGCAATTCCGGTGACTGAATCTGTTTCGCCAGCTTCTGCAGATGCAGCAGGCCGACGGAGCCCGCCGCGCCTTTGATCTTGTGCCCCTCTTCGGCGATGCCCTTCTGGTCACGCGCCATCATGTTGGAGTCCAGCACCTCAAGATAACCCGGCATCATCTGCTCGAACATCGTCAGGCTTTGGGTGATCAGCCCCGGACCAACCAGCTCGATATACTGCTCCAGCATGTCGACATCCAGCAGCGTGCGTGACTGTTCCGCGTCGGCGTCACTCACCACCGCTTCCGCTTCGGCCTGGTAATCCCAGAATTTCTTGATCATCGCGGTCAGCGCCGGCACCGCCAGCGGTTTGCTCAGCACATCGTCCATGCCGGCATCGAGATACTCTTTTTTATCCTTCAGCACATTGGCAGTCAGCGCGACCAACGGCGGCAGCGTCACGCCGGCGTGCTGCTTATGAATGGCGCGCGACACATCGAGGCCGGTCATGTCCGGCAGCTGGATATCCAGCAGCACCAGGTCGAACTCCTGCGGATCGAACATCGCCAGCGCCTCACCGCCGGTCATCGCCACCTCCACGCTGCAACCCAGCTTCTCCAGTATCGAGCGCGCCACAATCACGTTGAGCTCGATATCTTCTACCAGCAGCACGTGCAGCGGCGGCAGCGGCATGCTGTCGTCCTGATCCTCATCTTCCACTTCATCCGCCACGCGCGGCGCGTGAATTTCCACGGTAAAGCACGAGCCCTGACCCGGTGCGCTGCTAACAGTAATATCGCCGCCCATCGCCTGCGCCAGCCGGCGTGACACCGCCAGGCCAATTCCGGTGCCGGTGGCCGGTTTACCGCCGTGCTGATCTTTTACCTGGTAATACATGGCGAAGATTTTGTCCTGCTCTTCCTGCGGAATGCCCATCCCGGAGTCCTGCACCTCAAAGTGCAGCGTTTCGTCCTGGCGATAGGCGACGCGCACCACGATTTCGCCCTGCCGGGTAAACTTCACGGCATTGCCGATCAGGTTCCACAGAATCTGGCGCAGGCGCGTGCCGTCGGCGGAAATCTTGTGCGGCAGCGGCAACTCCGGTGCCATGACGAACTTCAGCCCTTTCGGCTGCGCCAGCAGGCCGGAGAGGTTTTCCAGGTCGGCGAGGAAGCCGGTGAAATCCAGCGGCTGGTTATCCAGCTGCACTTTGCGCCGTTCAATCTTGTCGACTTCAATCACATCATTAAAGATGTTGCCGAGGGTGATGGCCGAGACGTGAATGGTTTTCAGGTACTTCAGCTGCTCCTGGTTGAGATCGGTATCCAGCAGGATACGGCTTAACCCGACGATGCCGTTAAGCGGCGTACGCAGCTCGTGGCTGATGGTGGAGATAAAGGTGGTCTTTTCACGGCTGGCGTTCTCCAGCGCGTCCTGATAGCGCTTACGCTCGGTAATATCGCGTCCGAAGCCCATCAGGCCGCTGCGCTTACCGACGCGGTCGTAATACGGCACTTTGCGGATTTCAAAGCAGGCTTTGCGCCCGTCCGGATACTGCAGCCACTGTTCATAGGTGAGCGACACATTGTGGCGAAACACCTTCTCATCGGTCTCCAGCACTTTGGTGGCGGCATCTTCGTCATAAATGTCGCGCGGCGTCAGGCCAATCAGCTGCTTCTCGCTCAGGCCGGTGAGCAGTTCCATGGCACGGTTACAGCCGGAGAACTGTTTGTCGATGTTGCGATAGAACACCAGGTCGGGCGAGGCATCAAGGAACGAACGCAGGAAGGAAGATTGCTGCTCCAGTTCAATCTGCGCCTGTTCACGCCGCGTCATCTCTTCGCGCAGCTTATCCATCACTTGCTCGCGCGCCTGCTCTGCTTTAATACGGTCGCTGATTTCCTGGTTCAGCTGGCTGATGGTCTCTTTCATCTGCTGATTCAGTTCAAGGTCGCGCGTGCGCATCTCCTCCAGCTTGTCCACCAGCTTCGACAGCCGCTGGCGCGACTCCTCCAGCTGATCGACCACCACGGAGAGAAAGTAGACCGCCCACGGGGTAATCAGCAGGCCAAAAAACACCGAACGCACCACGTCGATACTTTCAACGTGGCCACGCAGCACCATGGTGACCGCCATCTGCACCACCATTGCCAGCACCACCAGCGCCGAAGCCAGCAGCAGCGAAAACCGCACCAGCCCGAGCTTGACCATTAAATCCACGTAGTACTGTGCTAAAAGACGAATCTGTTTCATTACGCGCTCCCTGAACGAATCTGGCTCATCATAGCGTAATTATCTGCGCGCTGCGCCGCCGCACGCGCCGTGCGGACTGACTTTACGCCCTGTTATGGTGCAGCAGCGCGACGTTTCGCCGACGTTCCCGCCTTTATGCCTAAAGCGCTTGACTAATTCTGCTAACTGAATAATCTGGAGGGCCGCGCTTTTGCGGGTCCCCGTGCCGCGTGCCCGGCGCATCCGCTTTCTGCAGCCATCCCTCCTGATGGTTGCCTTCCGTTATTGCATATCCATTCAGCTTAAGTGCTGTTTTAATCACACCCTGGTTAATTAATTTTACTAATGGCAACCGCGTTTTG
The DNA here is from genome assembly GCF_004916815.1 of Pantoea sp. R102. Taxonomy (NCBI): domain Bacteria; kingdom Pseudomonadati; phylum Pseudomonadota; class Gammaproteobacteria; order Enterobacterales; family Erwiniaceae; genus Pantoea; species Pantoea sp. R102. The sequence goes on along the minus strand of NZ_SDFT01000037.1, from coordinate 3,939 downwards.
ATTCAAATGTTCCGCCATAAGAAAAACAGATACATGCTGTGCACGAAACGGTCCAAACAGAATTTTGTGCTGGCATCCCCACATTCAACAGCATGGTCTGGAAATATGAGGCCGATCACACAGTGAGACGGCTCACACTTCATAAGGGAATCAGAAAGGTCAGATTGACATATATTTACGTAATAAAAACATAATAATCATACAGTTAAATCGCAAAAAGGCTAATTAACCGTAATAAAGCTGGCTATTTGACCTGAGTTCGCTTTCCCGATAAGTTGGAATTCCGCTGGATGCTTTCCAGTCGGGACTGTGTCTCGGCATATCTATGCAGCAAGAAGACTCCCTCTGGATGCAAGTTATCTCCCTTAGAGACCGGATTTTATGGACAGCCAATCAAGGACGTGAATCAGTGCCTTGATTGTCGTTGTCCGGTGTTGCGACGTCCGCGTAAAAGCGCGCGAAAACAAATTGATACAGCACGCAGCAGCGCTCTGTGCCTGAAATAATGCAGGTAATGTCTAAAGCAGTTTAAGGAGACCCTCAATGTCCACTCAACAACCTAACCCCTGGGGTTTGTATGATCCATCAGCAGGAAGCGACAGCTGTGGTGTAGGTTTTATTACCCGCAAGGACGGCGAGCAGACCCATGAAATCCTGCAGATGGCGCATAGCGCCCTGTGCACGGTACCGCACCGTGGCGGGATGTCTGCAGAGGGTGTGGGCGATGGCGCGGGCGTTAACGTTGACCTCTCCCTGAACTTCTTCCGTAAGCTGACCGGTCAGGCGCTGGAAGCGGGCCGCTTTGGCGTGGGCAACTTCTTTGTGCCAAAAGATGCGGCGCTGCGCGCGAACGCAGAGCGTCTGGTTGAAGAGACGCTGGCCGCTTACAACTTCCCGGTGCTGCTGAAGCGTGATATGCCGCTGGACAACAGCGTCACGCGCCCGGCCGCACAGCAGTTCCAGCTGCCGATCGTGCAGTGGGTGTTTGCCGCACCGCAGGACGTTACCGAGCAGAGCGACTTCGAGCGCCACATTTACCGTGCGCTGCTGGACATCGAAGCACGCGCCTTTACCGAAAGCGAATTCGGCGGCCTTTATCCGCTGTCGCTGTCGTCGCGCACTCAGGTGTTCAAAGCCCGCCTGAACTCCAACGAAGTAATTCCTTACTTCAAAGATCTGACCGATCCCGATCATCAGGTGCGCGGACTGTTTTTCCATACCCGCTTCTCCACCAATACCGATCCGCATACCACAATGGCGCAGCCGTTCCGTCTGATGGCGCACAACGGTGAGCTGAACACGGACCGTAAAAACCGCATCGCGGAAGCGGCACTGATGCTGGCGCGCGGCAAAAAGATCGTGCGGCCAAAAGGCCAGTCTGACAGTTCGCGTCTCGATCAGAGCATCCACAGCCGTCTGATGGAAGATAACCTCGATCTGATCAACGCCGTGGTTTCAATGATGCCGCCGGCGTGGGAAAACGACACCTCGCTGTCGGCTGAAGTGCGCGCCATGCTGGAATACTTCTCGCTGTATGAAGAGAAGAATGACGGCCCCGCCGCGCTGATCTTCGGTAACGGCGAAGTGATCGGCGCAAGGCTGGACCGTCTTGGCCTGCGTCCGCTGCGCTCCGTCGAAACCGCTGAGTACATCGGTGCGATGTCAGAAGCCGGCCAGATCGCCTTCCCACCGGAGAGCGTGCTGCGTCGTGGCCGTATCGAAGCTGGCGGCATGCTCTATTACGATCACAAAGAGAAACGCTCTTACACCACCGTGCAGGCGCTGGAAAAGCTGGCGGCGGAAAAAGATTATCTCTCCCTGGTGCAGGCGGCACGCGTTGAACTGCAGCAGCTGCCGGAAGTGCCGGCAGAGAAACTCGGCTCACCGCTGCGCTATCGCGGCGACCTGAAAACCTATCAGCGCTTTGTGGCTTACTACTACAACCAAGAAAGCTTCAAATTCATGATGGACCCGATGCTGCAAACCGGCGCTGAGAAGATCTCCGCGATGGGTTACGGCAACGCCATCAATGGCCTGTCCGATCATGAAGGCGGCATGGCGCACTACTTCTCGCAGCGCTTTGCACAGGTCACCAACCCGCCGCTCGACTCCATCCGTGAAGCGGACGGCATGACGCTGCGCGTGGCCCTTGGCGCTAAACCGCACCTCGGCCGCAGTAAAGGCCAGCAGATCATCGTGCCAAGCCCAATCCTGACGCACCTGGACATGCTGCGTCTGCGCGAGCAGAAAGTGGCGCCGTATGCGCGCTTCGAGATGCTGTATGAGCCGGTGATCGGTAAAGACATCGTCAGCCGCGCCGCCAACGCCAAAGCGCTGGAAAACGCTATCGATAACCTGGCGCAGCAGGTGGTGGATTTTGCCCGTCAGCAGGGCGGCATCGCGGTGATCACCGATCGCCATATCTCGTCAACCCATGCTGCCATTCCGATGCTGCTGATGGTGTCGGCCATCAACCAGCGTCTGGTGCAGGAAGGCCTGCGTCTGGATGTGTCACTGGTGGTCGAGAGCGGCCAGAGCATCTCCTCGCACCATATCGCCGCCACGCTCGGCTTCGGCGCCTCTGCCGTGTATCCGCTGGGCGTACAGATGCGTGCAGAAGAGAAGTTTGGTGAAGGTGAAGAAGGCAACAAAGCGTTCAAACGCTATGCCAAAGCGGCAGAAAAAGCGCTGATGAAAACCATGGGCAAAGTGGGCCTGTGTACCGTTGAGAGCTACAGCTGCGGTGAGTTCTTCGAGCCGAACTTCCTCGATACCGAAGATCCGGTGCTGAAGAAATATTTCCCGAATATCAAAACTCCGGTGGGCGGCGCGGGCTTCCCGGCCATCGCGCAAATGGCGGTGGACTGGCACCAGAGCGCACTGAAAATTCAGGGCGAAGCCGAAGTGCCACTGCTGGGTCTGTTCAAAGAACGTTCTGAGGGTGCGGGCCACTCGTATGGCACCATCGCAGTACGTACCTTTATTGATATGACAGAGCAGCCGATTCGTTTCGCCGACAAAGCGCGCGAAGAGGACAACTTTATCCGTCTGATGACGCTGGCCAGGCTGGACAACGCGTTCAGCATCAAAGCCGAGTCGTTCAAAGACAGCAGCTTCGAGCGCATCCCGAATGCGGTGATCGACAGCTTTGCTATCACGCCAGATTACCGTCAGTTCTCCAGCCTGATGCACGCCGAGCGTAAGCGTCGTCCGGCGGCGCTGCGCGACATCCTCGCGCTGCCGTGCGATCTGACCCACGTGGACAGCGAAGCCGAATTTGGCCGCAAGCTGGGCCGCTACTCGCTGGTCAACAACGGCTTCGCCATTCGCGGCCTGCGCTGCGAAGCGGTGAACGGCAGCCTCAACCAGTTTGAGCTGCGTCTGATTGATGCTATTGCCGGCCTGAAGCCGGAGAGCGAGCGTCTGGCCGCGCTGTCACGCGCGCTGAAAACCCGCTTTAACGATGAGATCGAAAGCAGCAGCATCACTGAAGGCGTGTTGCACATTACCGCTTACGGCCAGGCAGCAGACTATCTGGCAAAAATCTTTACCGCGCTGCCTTCGCTGCCGCTGGAAGAGATCCAGCCGGCGCACGAAATCACCCGTACCTTCGCCTCAGGCGCTATGAGCCACGGCGCGCTGGTCGCGCCGGCGCACGAAGCGGTGGCGCACGGCACCAATATGGTGGGCGGAATGAGTAACTGTGGTGAAGGTGGCGAACACTATTCACGCCACGGCACCATTCGCGCATCGCGCATCAAACAGCTGGCGTCCGGTCGTTTCGGCGTGTGGGCGGCTTATCTGGCCGACCCGATGCTGGAAGAGCTGGAGATCAAAATTGGCCAGGGCGCTAAACCGGGCGAAGGCGGTCAGCTACCAGCACCGAAAGTGACGGTGGAGATTGCGGCCGCACGTGGCGGTACGCCGGGCGTTGAGCTG
>NZ_SDFT01000036.1:0-13289 GCF_004916815.1 Pantoea sp. R102 | reverse complement strand
ACTTTACCCGCGTGTTCAGCCGCGCTTCTGCCACATAGCGCGCCGGTGAAACGCCGGTTTCGCGGCTGAACACGCGGGTAAAGTTACGCGGGCTCATCGCCACCTGGGCCGCCAGTTTCTCCACCGACAGGTCTTCCGCCAGATGGGCGGCGATCCAGCTCTGCAGCTGAGCAATCGGCCCCGACTCGCTGACGGACTGCAGGTGAAAGCGGCTGAACTGCATCTGGCCGCCGGGACGACGCAGATACATCACCATATCCTGCGCGATGTCGCGCGCCACGCTGAAACCAAAATCTTCCTCTACCAGCGCCAGTGTCAGATCGAAGCCGGAGCTGACGCCGCCAGAGGTCCAGATTGGGCCGTCCTGGATATACAGCGGGCCGCCTTCAACCTGCACGCGCGGATAGCTGGCCTGCAGCGTGTCCAGCAGACGCCAGTGGCTGGTGGCGCGCCGGCCATCCAGCAATCCCGCCTCCGCCAGCAGCATTGCCGCCCCGCAAATCGACACCACGCGGCGCGCCTGCGGGGCAGCCAGCTTAATCCAGTCCACCACCATGTTGCGTTCTTCAGGGTTATCACCGCGGCCGGTAATCATGATGGTGTCCCAGCGTTCGCGCGGATCGAGTTCAGCCAGTTTGAGGTCGGCGAGCAGATTGAGGCCGGACTGGCCGTGGATCACCTGGTGCGGCTGCGTGGTTGCAATGCTGATGCGATAGCGTGCGCCAGCAACGCCAACCGGCAGGTGCAGGTTGGCGTGCATGAGGATGTCGGCGATACCCGCCGCTTCGAACAGCATGCCGCCGTCCGGGACAATAATCAGAAAGGTTTTCATGGCGTAAAATGTACCTGCGCCACGAAAGAAGTCAATGTAGCAAGGGCTATCAGGCGCGCGAGCTGAATACCCGGCCGCGGCCATCAGACGGGGCGCTTCCGGCCTGTTGGTTCAGGCGCTATATTTATATAAAATCATGATGTCGCAAATGATCTTATATCCATCATCGTGCAGTTAAAAATATCTGCAGACTGAAGCGTTGAATGCCAGATTAATCAGGTGTCTGTTATTTTGGAAGTGAAATGCCAGGATGGGTTAAGAGAAACACTGTTTTATAAAGCATTCCTTTGCCAGGCAGTGATAATGACTAGGATAATGAGCAGCTGAGTAAATCAGACTTAAAACCATCAATTATATTCTACCTGCAGAAAAGTCAAACCACGCTCACGGATAATGCGCGCGGTGCCCAGCGCGTAAGGTAATTCACGCGCGGCACCATTAACCTGCAGGGTTTCGCTCTTTTTAATCCCTTCGCGCGTGCAGTTCAGCGAGACGCTGCGCGTCACGGCATAATCACAGGAGGGTTCAACAATCGCGCCGACGAACGTGATTTGACCGTCGGCGGCAAGGGTGGAGTGGCTGGCAAGTAAAGCTATCATCGGTAACAGCAATCTTTTCATCACAGAGGCCCTTTGAGAAGTCGGGAATTACCCGGTTAATGTCGTCTTAATGACTAATAGCGCGCCACAGTTGAATATTGCTTAAACCGCGGCGTTTCCGTGTTGAGGCATAACATTGCGATGGCTTAGCCAGTGCGTCGTCATGTTTTACGCAATCGCCTCAGCAGTAAACGCTTATGCCTGCATTAAGCGCAGCTATTATATTAGTAAGCGACCAGGATTAATCGGGTGAGCAGGGCGGTGAAATAAGCGTATTAAACCGGATAGATTTATTAGCGGGATAACGTCGGGATAGAAAACGGGCAGATATCGTGGTGGTGTAAGCTGCTGAGGGAGAGAAAAGCGGACTGCGATGAAGGTAATCAGGCGCACCCGACATCGGTGCGCTCTTGCTTTTATCAGCTGCGGGAAATCTGCGCCAGCGTCACGTCGGCTGACGCAGCGCCTGCGGCGACACCATCGATAAACAGCGCACGCTGTTCACCGGCGGGCAGGGCAATCTGCAACGTTTGCCATGCCGGCTGATAATCACCCTTGCGCCGCAACGTAAGGTGAATGGCTGTGGCTTCGCAGCGCATTTCCCACTGCAGCCACAGCGCATTGCCCTGCTGATAGCCCCAGGATTCGCCATCATCTTCGAACAGTTCGCCGTGGCTAACGCCTTTGCCCTGCAATGGATAAAGCTGCAGCGTGCGACGATCGTCTGCGGCCGCGTTGACGTGAGCAATACGCTCGCTGAGTGGCAGTGCCGCACCTGCGCGCACCAGCAGCGGCTGCGTTTCCAGGGGCGCAGGCAAGGTGGTCCACTGACCCCCGCTGTACCACTGCTGCGTGGCGAAATCATACCAGCCTGTCTGGTTGTCGGGCAGCCACAGGCGGCGTTCACGCTGGCCGGGTTCCACCACGCTGGCGACCAGCAGATCGCGGCCGAGCAGGAATTCATCACACTCAGCAAAGGTCTGGGCATCGTGTTCATGATCAAGGAACGTCGGGCGCAGCATCGGTTCATCGTCCGCATGCGCCTGCCACAGCAGCGTGTAGAGATACGGCAGCAGGCGATAGCGCAGCGCGATGGCCGCCCGAATCGCGGGCGTGACCGAAGGATACATCCACGGCTCATTCACGGTGTGATCGTCATTCCATGAATGAATGGTGAAGCGCGGATGCATGACGCCATTCTGCACCCAGCGCACAAACAGCTCCGCGTCGGGTTTATCGCCCGAGAAGCCGCCGACGTCGTGACCGACGTTATACAAGCCGGACAGGCTCATGCCAAGGCCCATGCGAATGTTGTAGCGCAGCGAGGTCCAGTTGGTGCGATTATCGCCGCTCCATGTTTGCACGTAGCGCTGCATCCCGGCGCAGCCGGAGCGCGAAATCAGGAACGGTCGCTGTTCGGGGGCAAAGCGCTGTTGCGCTTCCATCGAGGCGCGCATCATCAGCAGCGGCATCACCGGGCGAATATGCTTGATGGCAATCGGCGTGCCGAAGCCGTGACAGCGCGCTTCGCCGTCCCAGACTTCATACTCGTTGTTATCATTCCAGGTGGCGTCGATGCCTTTTTCCAGCAGCTGACGGGTGACGTTCTCCTGCCACCAGGCCACCGTTTGCGGATGGGTGAAATCGAGGTGCGATCCTTCATCATCCCAGAACACCGAGCGCTCTGGCACATCCTCTTCCGAATCGCGGATAAACAGTCCCTGAGCCGCGACTTCTTCATAGCGCGGGTGATCCTGCAGCAGGCAGGGTTTGATGTTGGCCGCCAGGCGCAGGCCGGCATCGTGAAACGCCTGACTCATCGCTTCCGGCTGCGGCACTTTGTCGTAGTTCCAGTTGAACACATAGCGCTTGTTATTGATCGAGGTATAACCCGATGAGAGCTGGAAGGAGTCGCACGGAATAGCGTGCTCTTCGCACAGGCGAATAAAGTTCATCAGCTGGTTTTGCGCATCCGGCGCATCGGTATAATGCATGGTCGAGCCGCTGTAGCCCAGACTCCATTTGGGGCCGAACAGCGTTTTGCCGGTCAGGCGTACGAAGGTTTTGGTAATATCCAGCACCCGCTTACCGACAAACAGGTAGTAATCGATATCGCCGCTCTCCGCCTGCCAGCGGCGATACGGCTGGTGATAGTTATCCAGCTCGTTACCCAGATCGAACCAGCTGGTGCTGAGGTTATCGTAGAACAGGCCAAAGCTGACGTCGTTACGCCGCGTGAGGGTAAAGGGCACATGTTTGTACAGCGGATCGGTGGAGGAGGCGTTGTAGCCCATTGCATCCAGATTACGCATCTCATAGCGTTTGCCGTTGCGTTGCAGATCGCCGGTTTTTTCGCCCAGACCGTAGTAGCGGTCGTCCGCCATGCGGCGCTGATAGTGCGCTACGCCGTCGCCGTGTGCGTTGATCTGATAGGCGCTGGTGGGGCGATCGCCGGTCAGCAGTTGCCAGTCGCCTGCGGCATCACGGTACTGCCACTCCAGCGCCAGTGGCTGACGCACCATCACGCGCAGCGTGTCGGTACTAATAGTCAGACAATCGGCTTCTTCCTCCAGCGTAAAGCCGGGCAGGCTAAACCCGGCCAGGCTGTCGCGCGGACGCCCTTCCCACGGAACATCCTGTTCCGGCGCAATGCTCCAGGTGCGGTCCAGACTGTAGTTGCCGTGGCGCTTGATCACCACGCGGAACAGACCTTTTTCCAGCACGTACAGGCACAGATGGTGTTTGCCATCGACGTTAAGCACCACATGGTGACGATCAGAATGGGCTAAGGACCAGTTTTTTAAGGTTTTCATCATTACCTACTTCATTGGGTCGCTGAACGACGCTCAGCAATAAACGCAATCAGGAAGACTGCACCGATCAGGTCAAAGAAGCCCATGGCGACAAACAGCGGGTTAAAGCCGATTTTGTCAGCCGTCACGCCAATCACCAGCGAAAACAGGAAGCTGGAGATCCAGGCAAACGAGCCGCGCATGCCATTCACCGTGGCCATCTGGCCCTTATCAAATTTTTCCACCACCAGCGCACTTAACATGCAGGAGATGATCTGATGACCAAAACCGCCAATCGAGATCAGGGCAATCGCGACGTAGGGGTCTTTGGTCATCGCCACCAGCGCCAGCGACAGCATCAGAAAGGCGCCGGTGACCGAGCTGGCGACAACGGAATTTACCTGCCTGAAGCCAAACAGCCGGGTATAGATGCGCGTCAGGTAGCCGCTGGCTGCACTGCCGAGATCCGCCGCGAGGAACGGCAGCCAGGCGAACATGGCAATCTGTTTCAGGTCCATTCCCAGGTCTTTTGCCAGATAGAGCGGTACCCAGAAGCTCAGCACGCCCCATGCCGGTTCAGCCATAAAAGCGGGAATGGCGATACCGTAAAAACGCTTGTTTCTTGAGACGGTTTTCAGGGCTTTAAAGAACGGCAGTTTGACCGCCGGTGGCTCATTATCCTGACGAATAAAGGCCAGTTCATCGCTGCTGAGATTCGGGTTACGTTCCGGATCGCGATACAACAGCCACCACAGCACCACCCAGCCCAGAGCCAGACAGCCGGTAAACAGGAATGCGCCCTGCCAGCCGAACGAGGCGTGGGCAAAGTAGATGATGGGAGGTGCCAGCATGGCGCCAATCGAGAAGCCGACGCCGGCCCAGCCGGCCGCGATCGGACGCTCTTTTTTCGGGAACCATTCACCAATCACTTTGGCGTTAGCCGGCGTGGCGGCCGCTTCAGCTCCGCCCATGACAAAGCGCAAGATGGCCAGGTGCAACCAGCTGGCGGCGCCGGCATGGAACAGACAGGCCAGCGCCCAGATGGTGGCGCAGATCAAGAAGCCGAGTTTGAGGCCAATGACATCAATCAGCCAGCCGCAGATCGGTTGAAAGAAGGTATAAGCCAGCTGAAAAGCGCCGACTATCCATGAATATTGTTCTGTGGTGATGCCGAGACTGGTTTTCAGCTCGGGTGCCAGAATGCCTAACGAGTTACGGGTAATGTAGTTGACGGTGACGCCGGCCAGAAACAGCACCAGCACCCACCAGCGCAGATGACGGATGACGCGTTTCGTGCCGGTTGCGGCAATCCCTGGATTCAAACTGCGGTTCATCGGATTCTCCATTCATTATTAACAGCATGTGTGAGCAACGTCTGTGACTGCCTGGCCGGAGGTGGAGTCCATACCGGCCAGCGCATAACCCCTGGCCCTTGATTGCCGGGCGTGGCGTGATGCGTCCTGTTTTAACCATCCGCCGGGAGTGAACCACAGTTAGGCCAGGTGGTCGCCAGCCTGATGCGGTATTTGTGATCTGGTTAACCAAAATCATTTATCAGGTTGACTTCTGCCGGTGAAAAGTCGAATTTGACGCTGTGCAGGCACTTTTTACGACTCAGAAAGCGCTTTGCTTGTAAAATTGGTCAACCAAAATGGAAGGGCTTTGAGGATGATGCTCAGGCCCGCAGGAGAAAACGACATGAAGCAGACCTGGCGCTGGTATGGCCCTGACGATCCCGTTTCACTCGCCGATGCCCGACAGGCGGGCGCTACCGGCATTGTGACTGCCCTGCATCACATCCCGAACGGCGAGGTGTGGCCGGTGGAGGAGATTTTGCAGCGCAAAGCGATGATTGAGGCGGCCGGGCTGGTCTGGTCGGTGGTGGAGAGTGTGCCGATCCATGAGGAGATCAAAACCGGCAGCGGGCAGTGCCAAAAGTGGATCAGCAACTATCAGCAGTCGCTGCGCAATCTGGCGCAATGCGGCATCCACACCGTGTGCTACAACTTCATGCCGATTCTGGACTGGACGCGCACCGATCTGGCGTTCGAGCTGCCGGATGGCGCGAAAGCGCTGCGCTTCGATCAAATTGAATTCGCGGTATTTGAGCTGCATATCCTGCAGCGTCAGGGCGCAGAAAATGATTACAGCGCTGACGAGATAGCCCAGGCCGCTGCGCGCTTCGCCAGCATGAGCGAAGAGCACAAGCTGCGGCTGACGCGTAACATCATCGCCGGATTACCTGGCGCGGAAGAGGGCTACACGCTGGCGCAGTTCCGTGCTCAGCTGGCACGCTATGACGGCATCGACAAAGCCCGGCTGCGCGAAAACTTCGCCACGTTTCTGCGCGGCATTATCCCGGTCGCTGAAGAGGTCGGTATTCGCATGGCGGTACATCCTGACGATCCGCCTCGCCCGATCCTCGGCCTGCCGCGTATCGTTTCCAATGCCGACGACCTGCAGTGGATGATCGACACCATCGACAGCCCGGCCAACGGCTTCACGATGTGTACCGGTTCGTACGGCGTACTGGCGGAAAATGATTTAGCCGGCATGGTGAAACGTTTTGGGCCGCGTATCTATTTTGCCCATCTGCGCTCAACCCGGCGTGAAGCCAACCCCAAAACTTTCCACGAAGCCGCGCACCTTGGCGGTGATGTCGATATGTTTGCGGTGATCAAAGCGATTGCCGAAGAGGAGCAGCGCCGTCGTAATGCGGGGCAGGAAGACCTGATCCCGATGCGGCCCGACCACGGGCATCAGATGCTGGACGATCTGCATAAGAAAACTAACCCGGGTTATTCCGCGATTGGCCGGCTGAAAGGTCTGGCTGAGATTCGTGGCGTTGAGCTGGCGATACACCGCGCCTTTTTCTGACGCCGGTCGTCCTGTACCGCTTGCCCGGCGGACGCGCAGTCGCGCCGGACACTGAGGAGTTCACATGCAACACAACCTTGCCGACGCCAGCATTAAGGTGGCGCGGCCCGCATGGCAGCAGCAGCGGCTGGTGCCGCGCATCGTGCACATCGGCTGCGGTGCGTTTCATCGCGCGCATCAGGCGCTCTATCAGCACCATCTGCTGGAGATAAGCGACAGCGACTGGGGCATTTGCGAGGTCAACCTGATGTCGGCCAGCGGCAGACAGCTGGTGGAGCAACTGCGCGCGCAGAATTTGCTCTACAGCGTCACTGAGCAAGGCGCGACGCGTCATGACGTCAAAATCATTGGTTCCGTGCATTCAGCGCTGCACCCGGCGCTGGACGGTTGTGACGGCATTCTTAACGCGCTTGCCCGCGCGGAAACCGCCATCGTCTCGCTGACGGTAACCGAAAAAGGCTATTGCACTCATGGCGCAACCGGGGAACTGGACAGTACCCATCCGCTGATCGTGCACGATCTGGCCCATCCCCGGCAGCCGAAATCCGCCATTGGCTTTATCGTTGAGGCGCTGCGCTTGCGGCGTGAAGCCGGGTTAGCGCCTTTTACCGTGCTGTCATGCGACAATCTGCGTGATAACGGCCACGTCGCGCGGGCTGCGGTCATCGGTCTGGCACAACGGCAGGATGCGGCGCTGGCGGCATGGATTGAGCAACAGGTCACGTTTCCCTGCACCATGGTTGACCGCATCGTGCCGGCCGTGACGGAAGAGACGCAGCGCGAGATTACCGGGCTGCTGGGCATCGCCGATCCCTGCGGTGTCGCCTGTGAGCCGTTTCGTCAGTGGGTGATCGAAGATAACTTCGTGGCGGGACGTCCCGACTGGCAGCGCGTTGGTGCGCAATTTGTTCCGGATGTCGCCCCCTACGAGTTGATGAAACTGCGTCTGCTGAATGGCACACACTCGTTTCTGGCGTATCTCGGCTACCTTGGGGGTTGTGAAACTATCGCTGATACTATGCAGCTGCCCGCTTACCGTCAGGCCGCGCTGTCGCTGATGCTGACTGAACAGCGTGCCACGCTGACGATGCCGGCAGGCAGCGATCTGAACGCATATGCACATCAACTGCTTGAGCGCTTCAGTAATCCGTCGCTGCGCCATCGCACGGCGCAAATTGCCAGCGATGGCAGTCAGAAACTGCCACAGCGCATGCTGGATTCGCTGCGTTATCATCTGCACCACGGCAGTGACTGCCGGCATCTGCTGCTCGGCATCGCGGGCTGGATGCGTTATATCCTCGGCGAAGACGAAAAGGGCGAGCGCTACCCGGTGGCTGACCCGCTGGTCGCTAAGTTTGAGCGGATTAATCAGCAGTTCCCTTCAGGGCCCGCCCGCGTGCAGGCGCTGCTGGGCATTAACGAGATTTTCGCGGACGACTTACCCGCCAATCCGGCCTTTGTTGCCGCCCTGCAACACACCTATGACCGCCTGTGCCAGCAGGGTGCCAGAGCCGCGGTTGCATCCCTCAATCCGGAGGCCAAATGAAGCGTTTTATGGATGACGATTTTCTGTTGCACAGCGAGGTGGCGCGTCGCCTGTATCACGACGTGGCGGCGGGGATGCCGATCTATGATTATCACTGCCACCTCAATCCGCAGGAGATTGCAGAAGACCGGCAGTTTGCCAACCTCGGGCAAATCTGGCTGGAGGGCGATCACTACAAATGGCGCGCACTGCGCGCGGCGGGCGTAGAGGAATCATTGATCACCGGTAACACCACCAGCGATTACGATAAATACCTCGCCTGGGCGCAGACCGTGCCGAAAACGCTCGGCAATCCGCTCTATCACTGGACGCATCTGGAGCTGCGCCGGCCGTTTGGCATCACTGACACGCTGTTTGGACCGGAAACCGCACCGCGCATCTGGCATGAGTGTGCAGAGAAGCTGGCCACCCCTGAATTTTCCGCGCGCGATATTATGCGCCAGATGAATGTCCGCATGGTGGGCACCACCGATGATCCGGTTGACTCCCTGCAGTATCATCGTCAGATAGCTGAAGACAGCAGCTTTGATATTGAGGTGGCACCGAGCTGGCGTCCGGACCGGGTTTTTAAGATTGAACTGGAAGGATTCACCGATTACCTGACCCGGCTGGAAGCCGCCGCAGATGTCAGTATCGACAGCTTTGATGCGCTGCGTGTGGCGTTACTGCGCCGACTGGACCACTTTTCCGCCCATGGCTGCCGCGCCGCCGACCATGGCATTGAAACGCTGCGCTATGCTGCGGTGCCAGCCGACAGCGTGCTGGATGGCATTCTCGCCAGACGTCGCAGCGGTATGGCGCTGAGCGAGCTGGAGATTGCGCAGTTCAGTACCGCTGTGCTGGTGTGGCTGGGCGCGGAGTATGCCCGCCGTGGCTGGGCGATGCAGTTACACATCGGTGCAATCCGCAATAACAGCACGCGCATGTTCCGTCAGCTCGGCCCGGACAGCGGTTTCGACTCCATCGGCGACCATCCTATTGCCTGGCCGCTGGCGCGCCTGCTGGACGCGATGGACACCAATGACCAGCTGCCAAAAACCATTCTTTACTGCCTCAATCCGCGTGACAACGAAGTGCTGGCTACCATGGCGGGTAACTTTCAGGGCGCAGGGATGGCGGGCAAGATGCAGTTCGGCTCTGGCTGGTGGTTCAACGATCAGCGTGACGGGATGCTGCGGCAATTAGAGCAGCTGGCGCAGATGGGGCTGCTCAGCCAGTTCGTTGGCATGCTGACTGATTCGCGGAGTTTTCTCTCATATACGCGGCACGAATACTTCCGCCGCATTCTGTGCAATCTGTTTGGCGAGTGGGTGCGTGACGGCATCGTGCCGCACGATGAAGCCGCGCTGGGCGCGATGTTGCAGGATATCTGCTTCCATAACGCCCGACGCTACTTCAGCCTTAACCCACGGTGAAAATCACGCCCTGTGTTATAGTGCAGGGTAGAAAATTTGGCGGCCTAATGTCTGAACCAGCAGAAAAGAGCGTTATGAAACCACAAGCTTCAGCACAGCGACCCTATCAGGAAGTGGGCGAGATGCTTCGCAACATGATCACGCAGAAACAGTACGCAATTGGCGAGCGGTTGCCGCCGGAGCGTGAACTGGCGATGCTGCTAAACGTCACGCGCACGCTGGTGCGTGAGGCGCTGATTATGCTGGAGCTGGAAGGGTTGATTGAAGTGCGGCGTGGCGCAGGCATTTATGTGATCAACGACACGCCGGCACCGCGTGCCGCTGCGCAAACCGCCTGCAATGCGGCCGGTCCGTTTGAGATGCTGCAGGCCCGCCAGCTGCTGGAGAGTAATATCGCCGAATTCGCTGCGTTACAGGCGACGCGCGAAGACATTATCAAAATGCGTCAGGCGCTGGCGCTGGAAGAGAGTGAGCTGGCGTCAGGCGCGGTAAACGACAGTGAAAACGGCGATCGTAATTTCCATCTGGCGATTGCCGAAGCCACGCATAACAGCATGCTGGTGGAGCTGTTCAAACAATCCTGGCAGTGGCGCGAAGACAACGTGATGTGGAGCCAGCTGCACCGGCATCTGATCAACACCAACTACCGCAAAAAGTGGCTCGACGATCATAAAAAGATCCTCGCCGCCTTAATCAAGAAAGACGCGCGCGCCGCGAAACAGGCGATGTGGCAGCACCTGGAAAACGTCAAGCAGCTGCTGCTGGAGTTCTCCGATGTGGACGACATCGATTTCGACGGCTATCTGTTTGAGTCATGGCCGCTGTATGCCACTAACGGATCGGATAATTAGCCTGGCGACAGGGCTTCAGCTATAAAAAAATCCACGCTATTGCGTGGATTTTATTTTTTCCGGGTTCATGAGATAAGTGGAACCTCATGACACCCTGGAAGCCAATCAGACGTTAAACAGGAAGTTCATCACATCGCCATCTTTCACGATGTACTCTTTACCTTCTGAACGCATTTTGCCGGCTTCTTTCGCGCCTTGTTCACCTTTGTATGTGATGAAATCTTCGAACGCGATGGTCTGAGCGCGGATAAAGCCTTTTTCGAAGTCGGTGTGGATTTTACCGGCTGCCTGCGGTGCGGTGGCGCCAACCGGGATGGTCCAGGCACGCACTTCTTTCACGCCTGCGGTGAAGTAAGTCTGCAGGTTGAGCAGGGCGTAACCGGCGCGGATCACGCGGTTGAGGCCCGGCTCTTCCAGGCCCAGTTCGGCCATGAATTCGTCGCGCTCTTCATCTTCCAGCTCGGCGATATCCGATTCCACTGCCGCACAGACCGGCACCACCACTGAGCCTTCGGCTTCAGCAATCGCGCGCACCTGGTCGAGATACGGGTTGTTCTCGAAACCGTCTTCATTGACGTTGGCGATGTACATGGTCGGCTTCAGCGTCAGGAAGCTGAGATAGCGGATCGCCGCTTTCTCATCGGCGTCCAGCGCCAGCGAGCGCAGCATACCGGCGTTTTCCAGATGCGGCAGGCACTTCTCCAGCGCGGCCAGTTCCGCCTTAGCATCTTTGTCGCCGCCTTTGGCTTTCTTCTGGCAGCGCTGAATGGCTCGTTCGCAGGTGTCGAGATCCGACAGCGCCAGCTCGGTGTTGATGACATCAATATCTTCCGCCGGGTTTACTTTACCGGAGACGTGGATGATGTTGTCGTTTTCAAAGCAGCGCACTACGTGGCCGATGGCTTCAGTTTCGCGGATGTTGGTCAGGAACTGGTTGCCCAGGCCTTCACCTTTGGACGCGCCTTTTACCAGACCGGCGATGTCCACGAACTCCATGGTGGTTGGCACCACGCGCTGTGGCTTAACAATCTCGCTCAGCTGATCGAGGCGCAGGTCAGGCATCGGCACCACGCCGGTGTTGGGTTCGATGGTGCAGAACGGAAAGTTGGCTGCTTCGATACCCGCTTTGGTCAGCGCGTTGAACAGGGTGGATTTACCGACGTTCGGCAGGCCCACAATACCGCATTTAAATCCCATGATCTTACCTTTCTCACTGAGTGTGCAGCGCTGGCAGACAGCGCCGACTGATTCAAAAATTTTCGCGCATTATACACAGAATTCCCTGCGGCGGCGCGGGAATTGGCTTAGCTGGCTTTGAAGGCGTGCAGGCGGTTCATCGCCTTGATCTTGTCTTCTTTTAGCCACAGTTCGGTGCAGCGCACCGCTTCGTCGACCGCCTCGTCAATCAGCTTCTGCTCGCTGGCCGGTGCCTTGCCGAGCACAAATCCGGTGACCTTGTTACGATCGCCCGGATGGCCGATACCGACGCGCAGGCGATGAAAATTGTTGTTATTACCGAGCTTGCTGATGATGTCTTTCAGGCCGTTATGACCGCCATGGCCGCCGCCCTGTTTGAATTTCGCCACGCCTGGCGGCAGGTCCATTTCATCGTGTGCCACCAGAATCTCTTCCGGCGTAATGCGATAGAACGTTGCCATCGCCGCCACCGCTTTGCCGCTCAGGTTCATAAAGGTAGTGGGCACCAACAGGCGCACATCCTCGCCGGCCAGCGACAGGCGCGCGGTGTAGCCGAAAAACTTCGGCTCCTCTTTGAGGGACTGATTATGGCGCGAGCAAAGTAAATCCACATACCAGGCGCCAGCGTTATGGCGCGTTGCCGCGTATTCAGCGCCGGGATTGGCCAGCCCCACAATCAGTTTAATGCTGCTCACGATGTTTATCCTGTCTCGCTGCGAAAGGGCGATAGTTTACTGCCTGCCGGCAGGGATGACAAAGGGCGCAATGACAGATTAATGACCAAAGGTGACTAATCAATTTCTATCGAAATCAAGGCGCTGGCGGTAAAGTTTTGTCAGACATTGTGAAGGATGTGTGATCCTGTACGCATCTTAACCGCCAGCCATTGCCTAAACTTATGGCCAGTTAACCAAACGTGCTGTTTTCTGCGTTGCTGAAAAGGATGGAGGTGAATCATGAAACGTCAACACTGCCGCACCGTCGGTAATGGTTTGATGTGTCTCGGCTTGTTAACCATGGTGCTCGGGGTGGGTTATTCCATCATTAACCAGCTGCCGTCGGTCAACCTGCCACAGTTCCTCGCGCATGGAGCGATGTTCAGTATTTTCGTGGGTGCGCTACTGTGGCTGGTCGGCGCACGCGTCAGCGGGCGGGAGAGGGTGGAAGACCGCTATTACTG
>NZ_SDFT01000035.1:0-9007 GCF_004916815.1 Pantoea sp. R102 | reverse complement strand
GCAGGCAACAGCGCGGCAGCAGGCGCGACCGGTGCGGTCAGCGGAGAGCTGATGGGTCAGTTGATCATGCATTCGATGTATCCGGGTAAACAGGTCAGCGACCTGCAGGAGTCGGATAAGCAGGTCATCAGTGCACTGAGTACCCTGGCTGCAGGTCTGGCAGGCGGCGTGACCGGCGGCAGTAGCGCCAGTGCGCTGGCCGGCGCTCAGGCAGGGAAGAATGCGGTTGAGAATAACTCGCTGGGTGATATAGCGCAGGCGCAGTCTGAAGGTAAAACGCTTGAGCAGAAGGCCGGTGAGTATGTTGAGGCGGAAAACGAGCGCTATAAGAAGGAGAACTGTGCCGGATTAAGCGCGGAAGCCTGCTCGGTGAAAATGTACGACGAGCGGCGTGAATCGCTGAAAGAAACTCTTGCCGCCGGTGCAGATTTTGTGCCGGTGGTGGGTGATATCAAGAGCTTTGCGGAAGCGCAGAGTGCGCTGGATTATCTTGCCGCAGCGTTAGGGTTGATACCGGGCGCAGGGGATGTGGCGGGCAAGGCCATTAAAGCGGCTGAGACAGCGCTGAACAAAGGGGAACTTGCTGAAGCCTCGAAGCTGATCAATAAGGCCAGCGATGAAATCGTTGCAGTATCAGGTAGTAAGGGAAACTGGAGTAAAGAACTGAATAATCCCCTGCCAAATAAAACGTATAAAGTTGATGCTAATAAAACTTATGTGACCGATAATAATGGCCGGGTAGCGTCTGTTGAAGCAGATCTGTCATTATTGACAAAAGACCGTAATACATACCAACAGTGCAAAGCTGGTAAATGTGGGGTTGCAGGGGATGAAGGTGGTCACCTGATAGCCAGCATTTTTGGTGGTATGGGTGAGAAGCTTAATATTGTTCCAATGAGTGGTAATCTGAATAAGGGTGCCTGGAAACAAATGGAAAATACGTGGGCTTCTGCCCTGAAAGAGGGTAAGCAGGTGAATGTTAAGATAGATCCCGTTTATTCTGGAACTGGTGGTCGCCCTGAAAGCTTCAACGTTATCTACTCTATTAATGGTGGTCGCCCAATAGAAAAAACCTTTATAAATGCACCGGGAGGGAAATAATGAGAAATGATCAAGAGATTTATAAAGATATCGGTACTGTTTTATATAGTATCGCTCCCGACAAAGCTAAGAAGATCATTATGCGTGCAGAATTGTCACCGGAAAATGATCATTGTGAGTATGAATATGATTATCTTGATGATGATGATAAAACTCAATGGTTAACGGCAGGTGGAAGGGCGAATACAGATATCCTTCATTATTTAGTAGAGCTTCGCAACTACTATATTGAAAACAATCTGACCAATGGCCGCCCTGCGTGGCATGGATGTAAAGTGACTCTGGATGTTGAAAAAATGAAACTAAATATAGACTTCCGCTACGACGATTAGCCATCAATGATCCCGGCTCTCAAGCCGGGATCTTCCTATTTTTAGCCGTCAAATCCACCCATAATGCCCGTTCCCGCGCTTGATCACCGGCAGATCGCCGGTGTAGTTCAGCGCGCCAGGGAACGCCTTAAGTCACTGCTTCATCTTCGGCCTGTTGACGGAGACCACGCCACATTTAGATAACACAAGTACTTATGAACATGGCAAATACTTGTTAGTTCCAGAATTGAAAGTATTTTTTAACCCGCAAAAAATAATGTAGTTGTGGTTGATATAACAGGTAATTTTGTCAGTGGATGGAAGCTTGATCCTCAAACGAAAAAGTATGATAACGTTATGGATAACGAGATTTAAGATGAGTCAATCACTTAAGAGCTACATTGACAGTTTTATATCCAAGGACATAACCGCTGGCTGCTTTGTGGACACTTATATGATTAAGTGGAAAACAGAACGTGATAATGAATTACTTGCACAGGATGATGATAATTTAAGTGAGTTACTCTCCAGCGTATTTTGTATTGCTGATATGTATAACCCAGATAATGGTCGTCAAGAATGTGAATTTAATGAAGGTCAACTTTGGTGTGAAATAAATAAGCTAATAGCCGCTTATACAGATAACTAAAAGGAAATCCTGGCCATTGAGCCGGGATTTTTACATTATCACTCAGCTGCTGCCAGCCGGATAATCATCTGTCCCGGTTCAGTGATCCCCTCGATCTTCTGCCTGGTCGCAAATCCCAGCTCTGCCATCCAGTGCCCGCGCAGGGTGATCGACGGTGAAGGCCGGTGCTTCAGGTGATCACGAATATATCCCACGGTATAACGTCTTGATTTAGTTGAGGGCGTGTCGGTTTCTGACTTAAGCTGGGTGCCAGCCATAAGCAGCTCCTCGTTAATTGCTTGCGGTCAGCGGGCTGGGATATTCGAGCACCTCAGTTCCGCGCCTGTTAGCTAATCCGTTTACCCATCACGTTATCGAGCATCTCAGAAATAAACTTCTGCTTCGCCATTAGCGTCTGTCGGATCGCATCGATCTGCCTTTCCAGCCGTGGCACCAGTGCAATGGTTCGTGTGATAAGATCGCGGGCGGCAGGAACCAGCGCGGCAGCAGGTGCGACCGGTGCGGTCAGCGGAGAGCTGATGGGTCAGTTGATCATGCATTCGAAGTATCCGGGTAAACAGGTCAGCGACCTGCAGTAGTCGGATAAACAGATCATCAATGCACTGAGTACCCTGGCTGCAGGTCTGGCAGGCGGCGTGACCGGCGGCAGTAGCGCCAGTGCGCTGGCCGGCGCTCAGGCAGGGAAGAATGCGGTTGAGAATAATGCGCTAAGTTTGGGTACGGGTATGACCAGTTCAGGCTCCGCTGCGCAGTCATGGAATCAGTATTCAGAGGAACATAACCTTACACCAGAGCAGAAACAGGCAGGATTGGATAAACTGACGCAGGGTGATTTGCCTGACGGCGCGAATATAACCAAGGTTATCGTGAATGGATATAAGGACGGCGTGTTGATAGCAGGAGCAGCTTATTTAGGTCCGGCTGCATCGGTAGGTAAAGTAGTCGGTGGTGCAGTCATCGCGGCAATGGCTAATGGTACGTATCAGTGGTTTGATATCAACAGTGAGAAGAATCAAAGCCTGCCTGAAAATCAGCAAACAACCTGGGACTACTGGGGCAGTGCTTCTGCGGCTGTAACCGGCGCACTGGCTCCGGGACGTGGACTATTGCAGAACGTAGGAATAGCTACGACTGGTGCGGCATTGAGCAATGGAGCTGATATTGGGGCGATTGGTATCGCCGCAGGTAGCGCTGGATTGGGATGGGGATTTGGTGAATATGCACCAGGGGTTGTTAATTCGTTAACAGGAAAGGATGCACCTGGCTTCATATTTGATGCTATAGGCTCGCTCGGGACAGAATTTTTAGGTGGATATACACAAAATCTCTTAAATACATTAACTCCACAAAAATCTTCTGAAAAAGAAAAGGAGGAGAAAAAATGATCGCATATATCAAATTACTAATTTACTCTTGTGTTTTTTGTATACTGATTTGTTTTATTTTGGGGGCTGGATCATCGATGATTATATATATCAAAAATGGATTTTTTCTAATTCCCGATGGACAGCTAAAGAGAGCTATTGTTTTTGGAACTATTGCAGGAACAGCGATTACATTAGCTACAATAGTTTTTAATCTGACAGACAAGTTCAATACGCGAAAATCTCCCCCATCAGATCCTAATTGATCTTAACAAGAAATCCCGGCCAGTGAGCCGGGATTCCATTTTTATCAGTCAGTTATCCTTAAGCAGCCAGGCGGATAATCAACTGTCCCGGCTCAGTGAGCACCTCGATCTTCTGCCCGGTCTCAAATCCCAGTGCCGCCATCCAGTGGCCCTTCAGGATAATAGACGGTGAAAGCGTGAACTTCCTCTGATCCCGGACATATCCCACGGTGTAACGTCTTGATTGAGCTGTGGGCGTGTCGGTCTCTGGCTTATGATGCGTGCCAGCCATAACCAGCTCCTTGTTAATTGCTTGCGGTCAGCGGGCTGGGGTTTCGAGCACCACGGTTCCGCGCCTGTTAGCTGCTCCGTTTACCCATCACGTTATCCAGCAACTCAGAAATAAACTTCTGCTTAGTCATTGGCGTCTGTCGGATCGCATCGATCTGCCTTTCCGGCCGAGACATCCGTTCAATGGTTCGTGTGATACGATCGCGGGCGGCAGGAACCAGTGCGGCAGCAGACGCGACCGGTGCGGTCAGCGGAGAACTGATGGGCCGCTGATCATGCATTCGATGTATTCGGGTAAACAGGTCAGTGACCTGAAGGAGTCGGATAAGCATATCATCAGTGCACTAAGTACCCTGGCTACAGGTCTGGCAGGCAGCGTGACCGGCGGCAGTAGCGCCAGTGCGCTGGCCGGCGCTCAGGCAGGGAAGAATGCGGTTGATAATAACTCGCTGAGTCTGCCTAAGGAACTGAATGATATTGGCTTATCTCAACAGTCCCTTGCGGCCAGCATGATCCATAATGGCGCTTCGCTGGATGAACTTACGGCGGCGCTGGTTAAAAACTCGCAGGGTCAAATACCTGAAGGGCAGGATGCCGTTAAAGGATTGCTGACAGCATGGGCAGAGTTCTTTGGGGTCCCGGTCAGTGCATTGGCGGCTGACGGAGAAATGACGCCACAACGGGCAGCAGAAATCTTGGCAAGTGGTGTACCTACGAGTGAAGCCAAGCTGGCGCAGTACGTAGTTGCTAAAACCTTTTTGTCTATTGCTAAAGTTCAGATCTTGGACTATCACCTTCAAACCAGAAATACGTTGATATCCTTTCACCAGAAGCCAAACAACATATTTTATATGGGGATAGCCCTACGCAAGGGGGACATCTATATCCTGGAAATCCAGGAAAAACAGTCTTTCCTCAAAGTTGGTCAGCAGATAAGGTTGTCCATACTGTGGGAGGCATTGCTACCTCCCCCGATACTCAATGGTTTGCTCAGACCGGAACTGGTGGGGCATATACAAACGCAGGAAGGCCGGCAAGGTGGGTTGCCTGGGAAGAACGAGATGGTGTCAGAGTTCGTGTGGTATACGAGCCCGCTAGTGGGAAAATTGTAACAGCGTTCCCGGATAATAATCTGACTCCTCCAACTTTAAAGCCTATTAGAAAATAGTGTGGGTGAAATGGATATTAATGACGAAATTAGAGAATTTGGTGAAGGATTAAAAGATCGTCTGGAACCTTCGTTAGTTGACTTTGCCCTTGGGTATCTTGGGTTTTCAGAGAATGTAATAGCATTCGAAACGCTATGTGATCATATTGCTGATCATGATGTTGTGATCAGTAAAGGTGAGTACACGCAAGTGCTTAAAATAGTTAATGATCTTGGTCTGGAAATTGATAGTAGGTATACATATATAAATCCAGAAAAATAACCGCTAAAACGTACAAATGCTCCCAACCCAACGTCTGGAGCATTTTTAAAAATCCTTACAATGCGCCAGGTGCTCTTGGCCAGCGGTAGCATGTGAAGAAGAAAAAGGCGCGTCGGAGCTACAAGTTGTCGCGCCGGAAGTACGCCGGTAAAAACGATTCTAACTAACAGAAAGTAAAGGGAAAAATCGCCTTCGTCACCATACTCCACGCCAGAGAGTGTTGTTGTTGAGAATAATGCGCTGACTATCCCTGCGCCTCCAGTTCCTGTTCCGGGTGTGCCTGCTGATCCCGGCGACCAGGTTAAACAGGATGTAGATAAGAAAAAAGCTTCAGGTCTTGAAGGTACAATTAAAGATCTGGGTGATGCGCTGGACAAGGCAACGCAATGCTCCTTCGGACGAGCTTGTTCTTCGGAAAATGGCCAAGAGCAGAATCAAGCAAATATTGGCAAAGATTTGTCGGATGCTGATAAGCCGAATTGGGTGGAACGGGGTCCGGAACGCCTGGCGATTGGGAGCCACAGGATGAGGAAAATGCACGGAATAATGAGGCTCATAGTGCTGTAAATAGTAAAAATCTTAATGCCGAGTTAACGGGAAAAGAAATTGCCGATGGACATGCTTTCGAAAAACATGTTATTCAGTAAATTGAATTCGCTAATCTGGGAATAAAGACAAAAGAACAGTTTTCTCAACTCATTGAGAACGTTGTAAAATCCAACTTCTGTCAAAGAGCTAAGTGGCGGAGGGTCAGCTTATTGGGATCAATCGACAAACACCGTTGTTATACGAAACCCCAAACCTAGCGATGGTGGTACTGCATTCAGACCAGTGAACGGGAGAGCCTACTTTGATAGCTTGAGGTAAATATGGAACTATTATCTGTCACAATGAAAACTGCAGAAATTAATATAACAGAAGAAGAGTTGCTGATATTAAATTCAGCGTTGAATGAAATCTGTAATGGTATTGATATTGCTGAGTTTGAAACAAGAATAGGCTCTGATAGAAATGAGGTTGTAGCCTTGTTAAGTAAGATTGGAAACATATTAGATCAAATGGTCTCTTAATGACCAAATCCCGGCCATTAGGCCGGGATTTTTACATTATCACTCAGCTGCTGCCAGCCGGATAATCATCAGTCCCGGTTCAGTGATCACCTCGATCTTCTGCCCGGTCGTAAATCCCAGCTCAGCCATCCAGTGGCCGCGCAGGGTGATCGACGGTGAAGGCCGCTGCTTCAGGTGATCGCGGATATATCCCACGGTATAACGTCTTGATTTAGTCCTGGACGTGTTGGCCTCTGACTTATGATGCGTGCCAGCCATAACCAGCTCCTCGTTAATTGCTTGCGGTCAGCGGTCAGCGGTCAGCGGGCTGGGGGTTCGAGCACCACGGTTCCGCGCCTGTTAGCGGCTCCGTTTACCCATCACGTTATCCAGCATCTCAGAAATAAACTTCTGCTTCGCCATTAGCGTCTGTCGGATCGCATCGATCTGCCTTTCCGGCCGAGACACCCGTTCATTGGTTAGTGTGATAAGCTCGCGGGCGGCAGGGACCAGTGCGGCAGCAGGCGCGACCGGTGCGGTCAGCGGAGAGCTGATGGGCAGCTGATCATGCATTCGATGTATTCGGGTAAACAGGTTAGCGACCAGCAGGAGTCGGATAAGCAGATCATCAGTGCACTGAGTACCCTGGCTGCAGGTCTGGCAGGCGGCGTGACCGGCGGCAGTAGCGCCAGTGCGCTGGCCGGCGCTCAGGCAGGGAAGAATGCGGTTGAGAATAACTGGCTGAGGGTGCAGGAAGCCGACAGAAAGAAACAGCTGGAGACGAAGCGCGACTATCTAAAACAGGAACTGACACCGGCTGAAGCGAAAGAGCTGGCGACGATTAATCAGACAGATAAAGCGCGTGATGAAGCGATAAAAGCGGTCTGTATGGATGGTAATAAAGGTGGTTCAGCCTGTGGTGCGCTGATTGGCCCGGCTCAGGAAGCATTTAATAAATATGGTGAAAATGCGACCTACTCATTGTTGTACAGGGATTTATATCCACAGGATGTGAAAAACCTGGAAAGTGTTTTGCAGGGACTGGATGCAGGCAGTATCAGCCGCGACCAAGCCATAACAGCAATAGCACAGGCGTCCGGTATGAGCTGGGAAACAGCAGCAGGCCGTTATGATATAGCAATGCAGACTCAGGAACTGGCTGCCGCTCTGGCGGGTGCTTACGGGCTGAAGAGTGTAATTAAGGATCCGACAAAAAGAGTTCAGCAAAAAAACTATCTCAACCTTCAGCCGGAAGAACGGCAGAGCCAAATAGAGTTGCTGCTGATGAGGAAGCTTCAGGGTGGTCACAGTACGATAAATACCGTAATGAAAGCGGAGACTGGAACTGGCCTGCAAAATTAGGTTTTGCCGAAGAACCAGTTAAAACAACGCTTCCTGTAGGCACTCATTTAGATAGGTATGGCAAGACAAATGGTTCTTTCCTGGCACCACAAGGTACGCCCCAGGAACAGCGCGCTTTAGCCCCTGGCTCCTTAGCGGATAAGTACCATGAATACGTTGTCATAAAACCGTTGCCTGTTATTCAAGGGAAAATAGCCCCTGCTTTTGGTGAACATGGCGGAGGTATTCAGATTCCGCCTAATATGCAGGAACGAGTAAATGTACAATGGTTGTTAGACAACAAATATATTGAGAGGGTTAATTGAAATGCTGTTGAGTATTAATGATCTTCAAAAAAAAATAGATACGCTGGTTTTGATATTAGGTTTTCCAGTTCACTCTGTTAACCTTTGCTCAGCACCTAATGATGATGGAACGCCTTATATTTCATTTGAAAATGGAAAGTATAATTATATCTGTACCGAGAGAGGATATGAGTTTTCTAGAAAGGTTACAGATTCAACAGATGAGTTACTTTATTGGATTGTGTATGATTTTATATATGATGTAGCAGTCGAGTACGAATTAAATAATCGGATTCCCGGTAAAGATAGTCGGCGTATTTATTTTCCAAAGATTATTGAGCTTATGAACAAAATCAACATCGACTGGGGAATAAAATCTCGAAAACATTTTGAAGAAATTCTTGCTGCCAGTCCTTACGATGATAGCCTCTACTTATAATCTTAACTCAATAAATCCCGGCCTTAGTGCCGGGATTTTAATCTACAGAACAGTTAATTACCCTTCATTCGCCAGCCGGATGAGCAGTTGCCCCGGCCCGGTGATCACCTCGATCTTCTGCCCGGTCGTGAAGCCCAGCTGCTCCAGCCAGCGGCCTTTAATGGTGAGCTGCGGCAGCGGGTTCGGCTGGCTCCGGTTAGGCCGGTAGCTGACCCTGTAATAATGCGCCTGTAGTCCGCAGGCAGCGGTTGTGGGTGTGCGGGTCTCTGACTCATGATGCGTGTCAGCCATGATCAACTACTTCTTAGTTGCTCATGGTCAGCGGGCTGGGGTGCTCCAACACCTCAGTGCCGCGTCTGTTAATTACTCCGTTTTACCAATCGCTGCCGTAACGCTCTGGAAATGCTCACTTCTGAATTAGTATCGTGCTCTGCCATGATTAACCCTCTCGTATAATTGGTTGTGGTTAGCGGGTTAGCGGG
>NZ_SDFT01000034.1:0-9721 GCF_004916815.1 Pantoea sp. R102 | reverse complement strand
CGCGCTGGTGATTGGCATTGGCAATGGCCGTCAGGCCGGTGGCGGACAGCGGTTGTGTCCGGAAGCGCTGATCAACGACGGACAACTTAATCTCAGCATCGTAACCGCCCAGGAGCTACTGCCAACGCTGCTGCACTCGCTGACGCGCGACGATGAAAACCCGAACATTGTCGCGGCACAGCTGACGTCACTGACCATCCGTTCACCGCATGAGATGACCTTTAACCTCGACGGCGAGCCGCTGTCCGGCAGTGAGTTTGTGATTGAGGTGCAGCCCGGCGCGTTGAGCTGCCGCCTGCCGCCGCAGTGTGCGTTGCTGGCGTAATCTTTGGAAAATTTCTGCATTATCCCGGTGCGCATAAATGCGCACCCTAAGAGGCTCGCCATCCCTGCACGCACCGTGTAGGGTCGCCATTCATGGCGACCGGTTACGTGCGTCTGCGGCTGACGCTCTGCATCACACCTTCATCCAGCGGCGCTCCACGGCGGAAATCGCCACCGCTTCCAGCACCTTCTGCACCTGCAGCCCTTCGGCAAAATCCGGCCACATGCGATCGCCGGCGGCGATGCCGTTGATCAGATCGCGAATCTCGACCGTTTTCTGATCGTTAAAACCGATGCCGTGGCCGGCCGAGACGCAGAAGCTGGCGTAATCGGGGTGCGCCGGACCGGTGAGAATGGTTTTAAAGCCCTGGCGACCGGCCGGATCGTCGTGCAGATACAGTTCCAGCTCAGCCATGCGCTCCTGCGTGTAGCGCAGCGTGCCTTTGGTGCCGGTCACCACATAAGTCAGCCCCATCTTGCTGCCGCAGGCGATGCGCGAGGTTTCAATCACGCCGTGCGCGCCATTTTTAAAGCGCAGCAGCGCGCTGGCCTGATCTTCATTTTCCACCGGCAGCATACGTGACGGCGCCTTCGGATCTGGTCGCTGTTTGATCACCGTCATCATGTCACCGCTCACCTCATCAATATCACCGACCAGATAGTGCGCCATGTTGACGATATGCGCCGCCAGATCGCCAAGCGCGCCGAGACCGGCCAGCGCTTTCTGGCAGTGCCAGTCGAGCGGCGTCTCCGCGCGCGCCAGGTAATCTTCGTTATGGGTGCCGTAAAAGTGCACCACCTCGCCGATCTCACCGCGCGCGATAATCTCCCGCGCCAGCTGGCTGGTTGGGTTTTTCATGTAGTTGAAGCCCACCAGGGTTTTCACTCCCGCCTGCTCTGCCGCCTGCACCATCTCTTCGGCATCGGCCACCGAGAGCGACAGTGGCTTTTCGGAGTAGACGTGCTTGCCGTGGCGAATCGCCTCCAGCGCCATCTCTTTGTGCAGGAAATTGGGCGCGCAGATATCGACCACGTCGATGTGCGGATCGCGCACCAGCTCGCGCCAGTCGCCCGTCGAACGGGCAAAGCCAAACGTCGCCGCCTGCTGCGCCGCCAGCGCCGGATTCACCTCTGCCAGCATCTCGCGCACAATCTCACCCTTCAGGGCGAACACCGTGGGTGCCTGCGCATAGGCAATCGCGTGACAACGCCCAATATATCCACTGCCAATCATACCGATTCTGACTTTGTTCATGCTGCACCTGCGGTTCACGGGGATGAGTTTCCCGGAATATATGTTTCGTTTTGGGCGGCGACAACGGAAAAATGAAATATCTGTGATCATACATGCGAGGTATCTGACAGAAGCGACAAATCAGAATGTAATTTTGCATAGCATTGGTGACATCTCTCACAATCAGGCGCAGTGCTGGCGCTAATTCGCGCCATCGCGCGGGCCCGCGTCGGGCAATTGACGCTTTATTCAGCAGTCAGAAAAAATTGTGAAAAAGAGCTTTGACAAGCCACAGCCTGCCCGATAATATGCGCCCCGTTCCAAACGATTCCTCTGTAGTTCAGTCGGTAGAACGGCGGACTGTTAATCCGTATGTCACTGGTTCGAGTCCAGTCAGAGGAGCCAGATTTAGAAAAGCCTGCTTTTAAAGCAGGCTTTTTGCTTTTCTGCGTTCTGACGTTCAGATACCGCCATACCACTCGTAACCGCGATCTTCCCAGTAGCCACCGCGTCCGCCCCACAGCTGGGCAAACGAATCCACCACTTTAATTTCCATCAGATACTTGGCGTGCTTGTAACCGAGCTGGCGCTCGACCCGGAGACGCAGCGGCGCACCGTGCGCGACCGGCAGCGGCTGATCGTTCATACGGTAGGCCAGCAGCGTTTGCGGATGCCACGCATCCTGCAGATCGATACTTTCGTAGTAGCGCCCGCTGCCGTCCAGCGTCTGCTCCAGTTCGTCGGCACACAGGAACACTACGTAGCGGGCACCTGGCCGCAGGCGCGCCGCATCCAGCACCAGTCCGAGCGGTACGCCCTGCCATTTGCCAATCGCGCTCCAGCCCTCCACGCAGTCGTGCCGGGTAATCTGCGTGCGACTGGGGAACCGCTGCAGATCGCTGAGCGATAAACTCAGCGGCTGTTGCACCAGCCCGGTGACGCGCAACCGCCAGTCGGCAAACCCGTTCGCCAGCAAACGCGCATATTCGTCGGAGTCGGGCATTTGCGTGCCGTTGGCGCGGAACAGCGGCGAAATATCGGCCTCGCTGAACTCCGGTGCCAGCCGCTGGCCGCCCAGCAGGCGCTGGCTGGCACGCGTCAGCCGCTCGGTCTGATTGAGCCAGCCGCTGACCGTGTCGTTTTGCGTCAGTTGATCGCAACCGCTCAGCAGCGCCGCGCCGGCGCCGGACAGCGCGCCCAGCAGCAGGCGGCGACGCGACAGCTCGATTTTCATGATGGGGTATCCTCTTTGTCGATCGCGTAACGGCCGGTGATCATCGAACGCAGGTTATTGAACACGCCTGACACCAGCACCATCACTACATGCACCAGCACAAACAGCACCAGCAGCGTTGCGGTGATAAAGTGCACCGTGCGCGCCGTGGGACGGCCGCCAAACAGATCGGGTAAAAACGGCAGCGCCGCATCCAGTGCTGGCGACAGGGTTAATCCACTTAGCAGCATCAGCGGCAGCAGTATGAAGATCACCAGCAGATAGCTGAGTTTCTGCAGCGCGTTATAGCGCCGCGCCGCTTCACCGCGGGCGAAGCGCAGCCGGGCGTGGTCGCAAATCTCCTGCCACAAATGACGCGCGCCCAGTTGCTGACGGTCGGGCAACAGATCGCGGCGAAAGTGCCGGTGCCAGAAACCGTGCAGCAGATAAATCACGCCGTTGAACAGCAGCAGCCAGGCAAAAAAGAAGTGCCAGTGGCGACCGGCTCCCAAATCCTGCCACGACGGCAGCGTCAGCCAGCCGGGGAACGCGCGCGCCGTCAGCGTGCCCTCCAGCTTCGAGACACCGAGCACGCCGGTGGTATTCAGTTGCAGCGAGCCGAGCCGGGCAAATCCCTGCTGCTGACGATTGCCGATTTCAAACACCGGCTGCTCATGGTCTGCGCCATACAGGCCGACATACAGACGCGGATGCGCATTAAAGATTTGCAGTCCGCTCATCAACAGTACGGCAAAACACAGGGCGTTGACCCAGTGCGTCACGCGCACCAGCAGCGAATGACGTCGGATTAGGGTTTTACTGCGGGAAGGTGAAGGCTGTTGCATCATCGAGCCCCTTACCAGCCAGGCGAGGCCTGGCTGGAGCCGGATTACATCGGCGGCACTACGCCGTTTTTGCCGACAATGATATTGCCTGCGGTGAGCTTACCGTCGGCGCCCTTCTCGGCCGGAACAAACACCGTGGTGCCGGGTTTCAGGTCATCCGGGGTGGCCGCCGCCAGCGTCACCACCGGCGTACCGGCCGGAATGGCAATTTTTTTCTGATGGCCGTGATAGCTCACCGTCACTTCGCTGTTATCCACCGAGGTGACGCTATTGGCGACCGTGGCGTTGGTCATTGAGCTGCCCGGCTTCAGATCCCAGCTGAAGTTGCCCTCGCCTGCGCCTTTCAGCTGCGCCGGGAAAATCAGCACTTCGAGCGCGCCATCTCCGCCGCCCGCTTTCGGCAGCGAGGCAATGCCCACGTAATCGCCCTTTTTAATGTCGCTGATGCTGGCCTTCGCCACCGCAGACACCATCGCGCCTGGCTTCATGGCCACGCTGACCTCCGATCCTTCGCGTGACTTGATAGTGAGCTGCTGCCCGTTTACCGATTCAACAACGCCACGTACCTGCACTTTTTGCCCTGCCATCTCTGCCGCCATCGCCGGCGACAGCGTGGCACCGGCCAGCAGTGAACCGGCAATCAGCAGTGAAAGGCGTTTGTAATGTGATAAGACCGTCATGGAGTGTTCCTTTTGATGATAAGCGCTGCCTCAGCGGCAGCCCTGTGCCAGAAATCATTCAACCCAAAGCGCAATAACATTGCGGCAAAAGGCGCTGGAAAACAAACCTACTAGTTGGTAGATTAAAAAACAAGATAATTTTTCACCCTGTACTTTGTCATGTCATTATTTTGTCTTAGCCTGAGCCTCGCGCAGATCCAGCGCCTGGGTTGAACATTGGGAGCATCAGTATGGAAATGCAGTTACGATCGGCCACGTTAGCGCTGCTGATTTGCAGCTGTTCCGCCGCCGCGGCAGAACTCAGCAGTCCTTCGCCGGGCCAGCTTATTAACACGCGTTTGTCTTACATGAAGGATGTGGCGGGTTATAAAGCGCAGCATCATCAGCCGATTGAAGATTTGGGTCAGGAGCGTAAGGTGCTGGACAAAGCCCTGGCGGAAGCGCGTCAGCTGGGCCTGGACGATGCCACGGTACAGCCGTTTATTCAGGCACAGATGGATGTGGCGAAAGCGGTGCAGTATCGCTATCGAGCCGACTGGCTGGCGACGCCGGAGCCGCACTGGCAGCCGCGTCCGCTGGATGAGGTGCGCAAAAGCATTGGTCATTACAGCGACGCGATTCTGACGCAGCTTGCCGCGCAGTTGAAACAGGGCACGACGCTGCAGGCACCAGAGAAGGCCGAATTTATGCGCGACATTCAGCAGCGTAATGTGTCACCGCAGGATAAAGAGTTATTGTGGCGCACGCTCAGCGCGGTGACGTTACGGCGGCCTTAATGTTGCGCGGCGAGCGTGCCGTCGATCGCAGCAGGCCTGTCATTTTGCAGCGTTTATTCCGGTCGCCCTGAATGGCGACCCTGTAAACCAGATAACGACTTTACAGGGTGTGCAGTGAGGCGCACCGCAACGCCATTCTTAAACTTCTCTTTGCAACTACCCCATCCGCTCTGTGATTGCGTTCACAACTCTGCAACAGTAACTTGTATGGTAGTATTATTGCGCGTATTTTTTCGTCATTACTGTCGCGTTATTGCTGGTGTGCCGCGCCTTCAGGCCACCCGCCAGGAGTGAATGATGAAAAGTGTGGTGATTGAACAACCGGGTAAACTGCTGCTGGCCGAGCGCGCGCTGCCGCAGCCCGCCGCTGATGAAGTACGGGTAAAAGTGAAATTTGCCAGCATCTGTGGCTCTGACGTGCACATCTGGCACGGTCACAATCCGTTTGCCCGCTATCCGCGCGTGATCGGCCATGAGTTTTTCGGCGTGATTGACGCGGTCGGACAGGACGTTGATGCCAGCCGGCTGGGCGAGCGCGTGGCGGTCGATCCGGTGGTGAGCTGCGGCCACTGCTATCCCTGCTCCGTTGGCCGTCCTAATGTCTGTCAGTCACTGCAGGTGATTGGCGTCCACCGCGACGGCGGCTTCAGTGAGTATGCCGTGGCACCAGCCAAAAATGCCCATCGCCTGCCGGCGAGCATTCCCGACCAACTCGCCAGCCTGGTTGAGCCCTTCACCATTGCCGCGAATATCACGGCGTTCCTCAAACCGCAGCCACAGGATGTGGCGCTGATTTACGGTGCCGGTCCGATGGGGCTGACCGCCATTCAGGTGCTGAAAGGCGTGTACGGCGTACAGCAGGTGCTGGTGGTGGACCGCCTGCCAGAGCGGCTGGCGCTGGCGCAGCAAAACGGTGCCGATCGCCTGTATAACAACAGCGAGATCCCGCTGGCGGCGCAGCTGGAAGGCGTTCAGCCGACGCTGATTATTGACGCCGCCTGCCATCCGGCGATCCTCGCCGAAGCGGCGGCGCTGGCCTCGCCGGCAGCGCGCATTGGCCTGCTCGGGTTTTCTGCTGAGCCGTGCAGCCTGACGCAGCAGGCGTTGACCAGCAAAGAGCTGTCGCTGTTTACCTCGCGCCTGAACAGCAACCGCTTCCCGCAGGTGATTGCGTGGCTGGAACAGGGACTGATCCAGCCGGAAAAACTGGTTACCCACTATTTCCCGCTGGCGCAGATCGAGCGCGCCATGACACTGTTTGAACAAGACCCGCGCACCTGCTGCAAAGTGATCCTGCAAATGGATTGAGTGATGCGCCACACCAGATGTCCCTGATGCCGGTGCGTACCCGCCGGCCACAACAATAATCCCCTGCATAAATCAGGCGCAGCGCCGCGGTCATCAAGGTCATCTCCCCGTGACGCTGCAGTCTGAAGAAGAACAGGGAAACGGAGTTTCTATGCTGAAGAATCTACGCTGGACCCTCGTACTGCTGCTGTTCCTGGTTTATATGATCAACTACCTCGATCGTATTGCCCTGTCGCTCACCGTGCCGCTGGTGGAAAAAGATCTGATGATCAATGCCGAGCAGTTCGGCCTGATCTTCGGCAGCTTCTTCTTCGGCTACGCGCTGTTCAACTTTATTGGCGGTTTAGCCACCGATAAATTCGGCCCGACGATTGTGCTCGGCACCGCCGTCGGCTTGTGGTCGCTGTTCTGCGGTATGACCGCGCTGGCGACCGGTTTCTGGTCGATGATGATTCTGCGCGTGCTGTTCGGCATGGCGGAAGGTCCGATTTGCGCCTCGGCCAACAAAGCCATCAACGGCTGGTTCCCGAAAAAGCAGGCCGCCACCGCCATGGGTCTGCTGAGTGCCGGTTCCCCGCTCGGCGGCGCGGTCGCCGGGCCGATTGTCGGCTACCTGGCGCTCTCCTTCGGCTGGCGTCCGGCGTTTGTGGTGATCTGCCTGATTGGTCTGGTGTGGATGGCGCTGTGGTTCTTCTTCGCCGCCGATAATCCGGCGCGCAGTAAGCGCGTCTCTGCGCAGGAGCGCGCGCTGGTAGAGAAACTGAAAGCGGAAGAGCCGGCAGATATCATCGACGCGGACGGCAAAGCGCACGGCATGGGCTACTATCTGCGTCAGCCGATTATCCTCGTTACCGCGTTCGCCTTCTTCTGCTACAACTACATTCTGTTCTTCTTCCTGAGCTGGTTCCCGGCCTATCTGGTGCAGGCGCACGGGCTGGATATCAAAGCCATGAGCATCACTACCATGATCCCGTGGATTGTCGGCTTCGTTGGCCTGGCGCTGGGCGGCTGGATTTCCGATAAAATCTTTAATATTACCGGTAAGCTGCTGCTATCACGCAAGATTGTGCTGGTAGTATCGCTGCTGGCGGCAGCGATATGTGTGGCGCTGGCGGGCACCATCAAAGAGGTGAATTCGGCGGTGATCATGATGTCGATCTCCATCTTCTTCCTCTACATCACCGGTGCCATTTACTGGGCGATTATTCAGGATGTGGTGCACAAAAGCCGCGTCGGCAGCATCAGCGGCTTTATTCACCTGATTGGCAGCCTGTCCGGCATTATCGGCCCGATCGTTACCGGCTTCATCGTGCAGCACACCGGCAAATTTGACAGCGCCTTTGTGCTGGCGGGCGTGGTGGCGGCTCTTGGCGCGCTGCTGGTGCTGTTTGTGATTCGCAGCCCGAAAGCCAGCGACAAACCGGTTTCCGTTTAATCGAATGACTCTGCCGGGGCGCCGCGCGCCCCGTTTGCCACAAGGATTATGCATGTTACAACCCGATCGCCTTCCCGCTGACGTACAGCGCCCCCGTTACGACCGCAGCCAGCTGAAAACCCGCATGGTGCACATCGGTTTTGGTGCCTTTCACCGCGCGCATCAGGCGCTGGCCACTGACCAACTGGCGCAGTACGGCAGCGACTGGGGCTACTGCGAAGTGAATCTCAACAGCGGCGCGCTGATCGCCGCTCTGCGCCAGCAGGATTTGCTGTACAGCGTGACCGAAATGGCCGACGACAGCCTGCACACGCGCATTGTTGGCGTAATTACCCAGGCGCTGCACGCGAAAAGTGACGGTATAGAGGCGGTGATTGAAGCGATGAGCCAGCCGGAAATCGCCATCGTGTCGATGACGGTCACGGAAAAAGGCTACTGTTCGCTGCCGTCGAGCGGCCAGCTCGACCTGACGCATCCGGACATCGTGCACGATGTGGCGCATCCTGACGCGCCGCGCTCGCTGCCCGGCGTGATCCTGGCAGCGATTGAACGCCGTCGCCAGCGCGATCTGCCGCCGTTTAGCGTGATGTCGTGTGACAACATGCCGGAGAACGGCCACGTTACGCGCAATGTGATAACCCAGCTGGCGCAGCGCCGCAGCCCGGCGCTGGCGGATTATATTCAGACCCACCTCACCTTTCCCTCAACCATGGTGGATCGCATCGTACCGGCGATGACCGATGAAGCTTTCGCGACGCTGGAAGCGCGGCTGGGCAGTCGCGATCCGGTGGCGGTGGAGGCCGAACCTTTTTTCCAGTGGGTGATTGAAGATAACTTCGTCAGCGGCCGCCCGGCCTGGGAACAGGCCGGTGCTGAGCTGGTGCGTGATGTGCTGCCGTACGAAGAGATGAAGCTGCGCATGCTCAACGGCAGCCACTCGTTCCTGGCTTATCTCGGCTATCTGGCCGGGTATCAGCACATCAGCGATTGCATGGCCGATGCCAATTTTCGTCAGGCGGCGCGCGCGCTGATGCTGCAGGATCAGGCACCCACGCTGCGCACGCAGGATGTCGATTTGGTCGCCTATGCCGACTCGCTGATCGCCCGTTACGAAAACCGGGCGATTAAACATCGCACTTATCAAATCGCCACCGACGGCACGCAGAAACTGCCACAGCGCCTGCTGGATAGCGTGCGCTGGCATCTGCGTAACGGGACGGCCTGTGATTATCTGCTGCTGGGCGTAGCAGGCTGGATGCGCTATATCAGCGGCGTCGATGAGCAGGGCGCGGCGATTGAGATTCGCGATCCGCTCAGCGCGCAGCTGGCCAGCATTGTTGCCAATAGCGAGGATGGCCCGCAGCGCGTTGAGGCCTTACTGCGCCTGCAGGCGGTGTTCGGCGACGACTTACGTTATCACACGGTGTTTGTTACGCGGCTTACTGAGCTGTATCAGCAGCTGCGGCTTACCGGTGCACGCGCCACGGTGCAGGCGCTGGTCACAGAAGGCTAAGCCGCCTGCACAAATGTGTAGCGCAGACGCAGCGTGCTGATTAGACTGACGCTTTCTCATCGGGCTGGCGGCGGCCAGCCGTAATACGGATATTGCTGCATGTCGATT
The DNA here is from genome assembly GCF_004916815.1 of Pantoea sp. R102. Classification (NCBI taxonomy): domain Bacteria; kingdom Pseudomonadati; phylum Pseudomonadota; class Gammaproteobacteria; order Enterobacterales; family Erwiniaceae; genus Pantoea; species Pantoea sp. R102. The sequence goes on along the minus strand of NZ_SDFT01000034.1, from coordinate 285 downwards.
GCCTATACCATAACCACCAGCGAACCGGTAAATCAGCAGATTTATCGCTATCTGCGGAAGGATATCGTGACCTGCGTGATCCATCCGGGCTCGCTGCTGTCGGAGAAAGAAGTGTCGGCGCGTTTCAACGTGTCGCGGCAGCCGGTGCGGGAAGCCTTTATCAAACTGGCGGAAGCCGGCCTGGTGCAGGTTCTGCCGCAGCGCGGTACCTTCGTGCGCAAAATCTCCGCCCAGCGCGTGGCCGACGGCCGTTTCATCCGTGAAGCGGTGGAGATCGCCGTGGTT
>NZ_SDFT01000033.1:0-12386 GCF_004916815.1 Pantoea sp. R102 | reverse complement strand
GTGCGCATTAATGCGCACCCTACAAAAAGCCGGCAGTGATCCTGTAGGGTCGCCATTCATGGCGACCTGATAAAAACCGCGCAGTTACCCCGCAGGTGCGGCACTTATACCGGTGCGCATCAATGCGCACCCTGGGAAAAACCGGGCAGTGATCCTGTAGGGACGCCATTCATGGCGACCTGAGATGCATCGCTGGCAAACATCAGGCCAACATCGGCGCTATTCCGGAACATTCACCCGCCACTTTTCGCTATCCTTATTCCGTGCGACAACACCACAGGAGGTGAGCATTGAATATTATTGCGATCATGGGACCGCACGGCGCGTTCTACAAAGATGAACCGATTCGCGAACTGGACGCGGCGCTGAAGCTGCAGGGTTTCCAGACCGTTTATCCCAACAATGCCAGCGACCTGCTGAAACTGATTGAACACAACCCGCGCGTCTGCGGGGTGATATTTGACTGGGACGACTACAGCCTGGCGCTATGCAGCGACATCAATCAGCTCAACGAATCGCTGCCGCTGTATGCCTTCATCAACACCCATTCGCAGATGGATGTCAGCATTAATGAAATGCGCATGGCGCTGCACTTCTTCGAATACGCCCTCAACGCCGCTGACGATATCGCACTGCATATCCGGCAGTACACCGATGAGTACATCGACAAAATTATGCCGCCGCTGACCAAAGCGCTGTTCACCTACGTCAAAGAGGGGAAATACACCTTCTGCACGCCGGGCCACATGGGCGGCACGGCGTTTCAGAAAAGCCCGGTCGGCAGCCTGTTCTATGATTTCTTCGGCGCCAACACGCTGAAAGCGGATGTTTCGATCTCGGTCACCGAACTGGGCTCGCTGCTCGATCACACCGGTCCGCACCTCGAAGCAGAAGAGTATGTGGCGCGCACCTTTGGCGCTGAACAGAGCTATATGGTCACCAACGGCACCTCGACTTCAAATAAAATCGTCGGAATGTACGCCGCACCGGCCGGCAGCACGGTACTGATTGACCGCAACTGCCACAAATCGCTGACCCATCTGCTGATGATGAGCGACATCATCCCCATCTGGCTCAAACCGACGCGCAACGCGCTGGGCATCCTGGGTGGCATCCCTAAGCGCGAATTCACCCGCGACAGCATCCAGCAGAAAGTTAACGATACCCCGCGCGCCAGCTGGCCGGTGCATGCGGTCATCACCAACTCAACCTACGACGGCCTGCTGTATAACACGCAATACATCAAACAGACGCTGGACGTGCCGTCCATCCATTTCGATTCCGCCTGGGTGCCGTACACCAATTTTCATCCCATCTACAGTGGCAAAAGCGGCATGAGCGGCGAGCGCATTCCCGGCAAAGTGATCTATGAAACCCAGTCGACCCACAAACTGCTGGCGGCGTTCTCACAGGCGTCACTGATTCACATCAAGGGCGATTACGATCACGACACCTTCAACGAAGCCTACATGATGCACACCACCACCTCGCCGAGCTACGCGATCGTCTCTTCGATTGAGACCGCGGCGGCGATGCTGCGCGGTAATCCGGGCCGGCGGCTGATTAATCGCTCGGTGGAGCGCGCGCTGCATTTTCGCCGCGAGATCCAGCGGCTGCGCGAAGAGTGTGACGGCTGGTTCTTTGATATCTGGCAGCCGGAGCAGGTGGATGAAGCCGAATGCTGGCCGATTCAGCCGGGCGACGAGGCGTGGCACGGCTTTACCCACGCCGATCGCGATCATATGTATCTCGATCCCATCAAAGTCACCATTCTTACGCCGGGCATGAGCGAACTGGGCCAGATGGCGGAAGAGGGCATTCCGGCCGCGCTGGTGGCGAAATTCCTCGACCAGCGTGGCATCGTGGTGGAAAAGACCGGACCGTACAATTTGCTGTTCCTGTTCAGCATTGGCATCGATAAAACCAAAGCGATGAGCGTGCTGCGCGGACTGACGGAGTTTAAACGCGCCTACGATCTCAACCTGCGGGTAAAAAACATGCTGCCGGATCTCTATGCTGAAGATCCTGACTTCTACCGTAACATGCGCATCCAGACGCTGGCGCAGGGCATTCATCAGCTGATCCTGCAGCACGATCTGCCGCGTCTGATGCTGCGGGCATTTGACGTTCTGCCGGAGATGAAGATGACGCCGCACCAGGCGTTTCAGCGGCAGGTGCAGGGGCAGGTGGAAACCGTGGACATTCGCGAGCTGGTTGGGCGGATTTCAGCCAACATGATCCTGCCTTATCCGCCAGGCGTGCCGCTGGTGATGCCGGGCGAGATGATTACCGAACAGAGCCGGGCGGTGCTGGATTTCCTGCTGATGCTCTGTACCATCGGGCGGCATTATCCCGGCTTTGAAACGGATATTCACGGTGCCACGCTCACCGATGACGGTCGCTATCTGGTGCGCGTGCTGCGCGACGAGCCTGTGCGCTAACTTCAGATAATTGCCTCTTTTCAGCGTCGCGCCGGGCACGTAGGCTAAGCGGCTCAGAATACTTTCGGAGCCGCTATGCTGCAGATAAAACAGATCCACCACATCGCCATTATTGCCACCGATTATCAGCGCAGTAAGGCGTTTTACTGCGACGTGCTGGGCTTTGAGCTACTGGGTGAATACTATCGCGCTGAGCGCGACTCATGGAAAGGCGACCTTGGCCTTAATGGCGTCTATACCATTGAGCTGTTCTCGTTTCCTGCGCCGCCGCCGCGCGTCAGCGGGCCGGAAGCGTGCGGGCTGCGCCATCTGGCGTTTTGTGTGGATGATGTCGAACAGTCGGTTGCCGCGCTGGCAGAGAAGGGCGTGGTGTGCGAGCCAATCCGCATCGATGCTCTCACCGGTAAAGCCTGCACCTTCTTCCCCGATCCGGATGGTTTGCCGCTGGAGCTGTATCAGGCGTAAAATAGCGCGCGCAGTGAGCCGCAATCCGGCGGTTCACCTCAACGGAATGCGTGCATGTCCTTTTCTCATCTTGCTGCGCTGCTGCCAGCCGATGCCCGCTGCGTGCTGGCATTCAGCGGCGGGCTCGATTCCAGCGTTCTGCTGCATCAGTTAGTGAGCTGGCAACGCCAGCAGCCGCAGCTGCGCGTGCGCGCATTACACGTGCATCATGGTTTAAGCCCCAACGCCGATCGCTGGGCGGCGCACTGCCAGCAGCAGTGTCAGCAGTGGCACATTCCCTGCGAGGTGCTGCGCGTGCAGGTGGACGCTCGCGCCGGTGGGATCGAAGCCGCAGCCCGCACGGCGCGCTATCAGGCGTTATTCACACACCTGCAACCCGGTGAGTACTTACTTACTGCTCAGCACCTCGATGACCAGGCTGAAACGCTGCTGCTGGCGCTGAAACGCGGCAGTGGTCCGGCTGGTCTGGCGGCGATGCCGCAGCAGCGGCAGGTTAACGGCCACTGGCATCTGCGCCCGTTGCTCAACCTCAGCCGTCAGCAGCTGGAAGCTTACGCTGTCGGGCACCAGCTGGACTGGATTGACGATGAGAGCAACGCTGACCGTCGCTACGATCGCAATTTCCTGCGCCAGGACGTGCTGCCGCTGCTGCAGGCGCGCTGGCCGCACTTCAGCGCGGCCAGTGCCCGCAGCGCAGCGCTATGCGGTGAGCAGGAGCAACTGCTGGATGAGCTGCTCAGCGAGCAGCTGGCGCAGCTGACCGATGCCCAGGGCGCACTGCATTTTCCGCCGCTGCTGGCCTGTAGCGAGGCGCGGCGGCACGCGCTGCTACGGCGCTGGATTGGCGAACGCGGTGGCGCAATGCCCGCGCGCGACGCGCTGCAGCGCATTACCGACGAGGTGATGCACAGCCGTGAAGATGCGCAGCCGTGTCTGCGCTTTGGCGCGCACGAACTGCGGCGCTACCGGGAACGGCTTTACTGGCTGCCGCGACAGCACTCACTGAGTCAGCACTCGCTAACCTGGCAGCCGCTGACGCAGCCATTAATTTTGCCTGATGGGCTGGGTGAACTGCGCGCCAGCCTGGCGCAGGCGGAACTGCGCCAGCCGGCGGCGGATGAACAGGTTATTGTGCGCTTTCAGGCCCACGGCTATCACCATGTTGTTGGCCGGGCTGGTGGTCGCGAAATGAAAAAACTGTGGCAGGAGCTGGGCGTCCCGCCGTGGCAGCGCGAACGCATTCCGTTGATTTACTACAACCAGACGCTGATTGCTGCGCCGGGGCTGTTTGTCACCCGCGCAGGCGCGGCGGGCGAGACGCAAGGCTGGCAGGCGATCTGGTCAACACCCTAAAAAGGAACAGCAATGATGAAACAGTGGATTGTCGCGGCGCTACTGGCTGCTGCGCTGCCGGCGTTTGCGCAGGGCGACGTCAAGGCCGGCGCGCAGAAAGCCGCCAGCTGTATGGCGTGCCATGGCGCGGAAGGTAAGAGCGCGGTGCCGCTTTACCCTAATCTGGCCGGGCAGCATGCGCCTTACCTGCTGCATTCGCTGCAGGCCTACAAAAAAGGCGAGCGCAGTGGCGGTCAGGCAGAGGTGATGAAAGCCTTTGTGGCCGGGTTGAGCGATCAGGATATGGATGATTTAGCGGCGTACTACGCTTCGCTGCAGCCTTAAGCGAGGTGGGCGGGAATAGCTTTCCCGCCCGGGGAGAGATTATTCGTCTTCGCTGACGATAACGGTGCCCAGCTCAGGATGGCTGAAGCTGGCGATGTGGTCGAGACGCAGCTCGCGCGTTTCGCCGGAGAGGTCGACCGCAAGATACTCGACGTTTTTACGTGAGACCATGTCCACGGCTTTCGCTTTCAGCTGGTCGCCGTTTTTGAGCTCCAGCGACAGCGTCCAGTGTTTGGTACAGGCGAGCTCGAGGTTGTCGTAGTCATCACAGTTGATGGGTTTGTAGGCTTCATTCGTCAACATAGTCGCTCACCAATAAGTTTGCAGCGGCATACGCTGCCTGTTCCCTGACAGAAGAGTTTAGCGCAGAATTAGCGGCAATATCATTGAGTGCTTTCAGTGCGCATCCGATCGCGTCTGGCACATACCCCAGGTCGCCGCTGCCAATCCCGGCATACTTCTGGCGAACTAACTCACAATACTTTTGCACATACACCTCCTCAGCAGAGCATCAATACTCTGGTTGATATGCGACTATATCACAGGGGTTCGCTGGAAATCAGCCAGGGGGCGCAGGGAAGGTGGCAAAGAAAGGGCAAAAAGTGACAGCCAGCACTGGTCTCAGCCAGCCTGGCGGCGCACAAAAGGTTAAGTTGATGAACAGGTTATTTCCGGATACAACCGCGCTGATAACGGCAGGTGGCAGATGATTGTGCTGTCACGTAGTGTTTCAATTGCGGACAATGAAGTGGAGCTCAGTGCCATTCGCGCTCAGGGCGCGGGCGGCCAGCACGTCAATAAGACGTCGACCGCTATCCATCTGCGTTTCGATATTCACGCCTCGTCGCTACCGCCGTTTTATAAACAGCGGCTGCTGGAGGCGAACCACCATTTGATCAGCGCCGATGGCGTGGTGATTATCAAAGCGCAGGAGTATCGCAGCCAGGAGATGAACCGCGAAGCGGCGCTGCAGCGGCTGATCAACCTGATACGCGAGCTGACAACGGTGGAGAAAGTGCGCCGCGCGACGCGCCCGACGCGGGCGTCCCGAGAGCGGCGGCTGGAAGGCAAATCACGACGCAGCAATGTGAAGGCGCTGCGCGGCAAGCTACGCTAAAAAAAACGCCTCCGGCAGGAGGCGTCAGGGGATTACTTGTTGAGTGCGCGGCTGAGGAAGTCGACGATGTCGTGCTGCTTGATCATCTGCTTCTCGCTGGCGGCGCGGGCTTTGTACTCGATCTCCTGGTTATCCAGGTTGCGATCGCCAATTACAATAGTGTGCGGTACGCCAATCAGTTCCATATCGGCGAACATCACGCCCGGACGCTCTTTACGATCGTCAAGAATGACATCAATGCCTTTGGCGCGCAGCTCGTTGTACAGCTGTTCCGCCAGCTCTTTCACGCGGAAGGATTTGTGCATGTTCATCGGCAGAATCGCCACTTCGAACGGTGCCAGCGCCGCTGGCCAGATAATTCCGCGCTCGTCGTGGTTCTGTTCGATAGCCGCCGCCACGACGCGGGTGATACCGATACCGTAGCAGCCCATGGTCATGATCTGGTTGCGACCATCTTCACCCTGTACCGCTGCTTTCATCGCGTCCGAATATTTGGTGCCGAGCTGGAAGATGTGGCCGACTTCAATGCCGCGCTTAATCATCAGCACGCCTTTACCATCCGGGCTCGGATCGCCTTCTACCACGTTACGAATATCTTCTACGCGTGCTTCTGGCAGATCGCGGCCCCAGTTGATGCCGGCATAGTGCTGGCCATCAATGTTGGCGCCTGCCGCGAAGTCACTCATTTTTGCCACAGTGCGGTCAGCAATCACCGGGATGGTCAGACCGACCGGACCGAGAGAGCCAAAACCGGCACCGATGGCGGCGCGAATCTCTTCCTCGTTGCCCATTTCCAGTGGCGCGGCCACAATGTCCAGATGCTCGGCTTTGATTTCGTTGAGCTCGTGGTCGCCGCGTAACAGCAGCGCAACCAGCGAATGACCGCTCTCTTCGCTGGCTTTCACAATCAGCGTTTTCACCGTTTTTTCTACCGGGATCTGGTGCTGTTCGACCAGCTCGGCGATGGTTTTCGCGTTTGGCGTAGCGAACTGCGTCAGCGCCTGCGTTGCCGCCGGGCGCTCACCTGCAGGTGCCAGCGCTTCGGCTTTCTCAATGTTGGCCGCGTAATCGGACTCGCTGGAGAAGATCACATCATCTTCACCACTCTGCGCCAGCACCTGGAACTCATGCGAGCCGCTGCCGCCAATCGAACCGGTATCGGCCTGCACGGCACGGAAATCCAGCCCCATGCGGCTGAAGCTCTGGCTGTAGGCGCGGTACATCGCATCGTAAGTTTCCTGCAGCGACTCCTGCGAGGTGTGGAACGAATACGCATCCTTCATGATGAATTCGCGCGAACGCATCACGCCAAAACGCGGGCGTACTTCATCACGGAATTTGGTCTGGATCTGATAGACGTTGAGCGGCAGCTGCTTATAGGAGCTCAGCTCGTTGCGGATCAGGTCGGTGACCACTTCTTCATGGGTCGGACCCAGCACAAACGGACGTTCGTGGCGGTCTTTAATGCGCAGCAGCTCCGGGCCGTACTGCTCCCAGCGACCGCTCTCTTCCCACAGATCGGCTGGCTGAACCACCGGCATGGAGATCTCAATCGCACCGGCGTTGTTCATCTCTTCGCGCACGATGTTTTCAACTTTTCGCAGCACGCGAATACCGGTCGGCAGCCAGGTATAGAGACCGGAAGCCAGTTTGCGGATCATACCGGCGCGCAGCATCAGCTGGTGGCTGATCACTTCAGCATCGGAAGGCGTCTCCTTCAGGGTGGAGAGCAGATATTGAGTAGTACGCATTAATTTACGATTCCAGTTGTACGGAAGGATACGAACAAAAAATTTGCTGGCGGCTAGTGTACCAGCGAGATCCGTCACTCAAAAGCTTGTTTTAGCGCGGATCGAGCGCGATCACCTCGGTTCCCGCCGCGTCAATGCGCCAGCGCACATTAAAGTCGAGCAGCCAGGCTGCATATTCACGGCCAGGGCTTTCACCTTTGCGATAAGCCGGGCGCGGATCCTGCGCCAGCACTTCAGTGATAAAGCGCGCCAGCTGCGGGTAGTGGCGTTGCTGCTGTTGCAACTGCTGCTGCGCCTGCGCGGAGAAACGCACCGGCATGCTGGCGTCGGGCGCGCTCTGGGCGAAACCCGCGCGCGCCTCAGGCAGCGCTTCGGCGAAGGGCAGGTAAGGCTTGATATCCACCACAGGGGTGCCGTCCACCAAATCGAGGCTGCCTAATTGCAGAACTACCTGTTGCTGCTCGCAGCGAATGCCTTTGAGCTCAACCAGCGACATGCCGATAGGATTGGGGCGAAAGGTCGAGCGGGTGGCAAATACGCCCATGCGGGCATTACCGCCGAGGCGCGGCGGGCGTACGGTTGGGCGCCAGCCGCCGGCCATGGTCTGGTGAAAGACGAACAACACCCACAAATGGCTGAATGCCTCCAGTCCACGCACCGCTTCAGGCTGATTGTACGGCGCCAGCAGATGCAGTTCGCCACCGCCGTCCTGCACCAGACCCGGCTGGCGCGGTACGGCAAATTTCTCTTTCCACGGCGAACGGATCACGCCGATTTGCGCAAAGGCAAATTCACTCATTGATTGGAGACTTTCAGCGCGGAGCCCTGGCATACGGCCTGGCGATAGCAGCCTGGCGTGCTGGAGACAATTTCACACTTGTGCAGCAGCACGGCGTTGGCTTTCATGCCAGCCGCTTTAATCTGCAGGCGTTTACGCGCGGTATTGAGGTTCGGCGGCGAGTCCTGGGTGCTGCTCTGGCAATCATCACCCGACACTTCACCCAGATCGCGGAACGGATTGCTGACCAGATCGGTCGCATCGGTATAGATCTTCACCGGGGCCGGACGCGCAGCCGGTTTGCGTTGAGGTTCGCTGGTTGATTGCTGCGGGCGAGACGGAGCACTGCTTATTGGGTGATATTCACGCACGCACCCGGTCAGCATCAATGCCAACAAGCAGAGCGGTAAAAAACGCATGGCAACATCCTCATGTAATAAAAAGTGGCGTTATTGAAACAAGGACGACCAGAAATAACAAGTCAGCTGCCACATGCTGAAATAGAAAGGGCGGCCGAAGCCGCCCTGCACCGCATGAAAGGGATAATTACCAGCCTTTCACTGCGCCGCCGTTGAAGATTTTGTTGGCGGCTTCAGACACTTCGTCTGACTGATAAGCCTCAACAAACTTCTTCACGTTCTCCGCGTCTTTGTTGTCTTCGCGGCTAACGATCAGGTTCACGTACGGCGAGTCTTTATCTTCTACGAAGATGCCGTCCTTCGCCGGGGTCAGGCCAATCTGGCTGGCGTAAGTGGTGTTGATCACCGCCAGCGCAATCTGCTGATCGTCGAGTGAACGTGGCAGCTGTGGCGCTTCCAGCTCAACAATCTTCAGGTTCTTTGGATTCTCAGTGATATCCAGTGAGGTTGGCAGCAGGCCCACGCCATCTTTCAGTTTAATCAGGCCCACTTTCTGCAGCAGCAGCAGAGAACGACCGAGGTTGGTTGGATCGTTCGGGATAGCGATCTGCGCACCGTTCTGCAGCTCATCCAGCGATTTGATTTTTTTCGAGTAGCCGGCAATCGGATAAACGAAGGTGTTGCCGACCGGCACCAGTTTGTAACCGCGGTCTTTGATCTGCTGATCGAGGTACGGCTTGTGCTGGAAGGCGTTAACGTCAATATCGCCTTTGCTCAGCGCTTCGTTAGGCAGCACGTAATCGTTAAAGGTAACCAGTTCAACATCGAGACCGTATTTCTCTTTCGCGACTTTCACGGCAGTTTCCGCAACCTGCTGCTCAGCCCCGACAATCACACCCACTTTAATGTGGTTGGGATCTTTCTCTTTCTGATCGCATCCTGCCAGCGCAATCGCGCCAATCAGAGCACCCACAGCGGCAATCTTTTTAAATGTGAAAGACATATCCTTTCCTTAATAGAGGACTATTGATGTTGTTTGCTTATTTATGTGACACCGCACGCACGATGCGGTCACCACAGAACTGAATTAAATACACCAGCACCACCAGCAAAATCAGCACGGTATTCATCACGGTGGCGTTATAGCCGATGTAACCATACTGATAGCCAATCTGGCCCAGACCGCCCGCGCCCACAGCACCGCCCATGGCGGAGTAGCCCACCAGCGTAATCAGGGTAATTGTAGCGGCATTCACCAGCCCTGGCAGCGCTTCCGGCAGCAGCACCTTACGCACGATCTGCAGCGGTGTGGCACCCATGGCGCGCGAGGCTTCAATCAGTCCGGTCGGCAACTCAAGCAGCGCGTTTTCCACCATACGGGCGATAAACGGCGCTGCGCCCACGGTCAGCGGAACGATGGCCGCCTGCAGACCAATAGAGGTGCCGACGATGGCGCGGGTAAACGGAATCATCCACACCAGCAGGATAATGAAAGGAATAGAACGGAAAATATTGACGATGGCTGACAGCACGCGATACAGCGCAGTGTTGGCCAGAATCTGCCCCGGACGCGTGACGTACAGCAGTACGCCAACCGGCAGGCCAAGCACAAAGCCAAAGAAACCAGAAACGAAGGTCATCATCAGCGTTTCCCAGACGCCACGCGTCAGTAACCACAGCATCGCTTCAGACATAACCCAGCACCTCTACTTTCACATGATTTTCTTTCAGCCAGGCAATAGCGGCTTGTGTATCTGTTTCACTGCCGTCCATTTCGGCCAGCATGATGCCGAACTTCACGCCACCGGCGTAATCCATCTGGGCACTGATAATGTTGTTATTGACGTTGAAACGGCGCGCGGCTTCTGACAGCAGCGGCGCATCCACCGATTTACCGGTGAACTCCAGCCGCAGCAGCGGCACGCTCTCGCTGCCCGCGCTCGCCTGCATGCGCTGCTGGTAATCATCCGGAATATCCAGATGCAGCGTTGACTGAATAAACTGCTGGGCCAGGGGCGTTTTCGGGTGCGAGAACACTTCGCTGACGCTGTCTTTTTCAATCAGTTCGCCGTTGCTGATCACCGCTACCTGATCGCAGATGCGTTTCACCACATCCATCTCGTGGGTGATCAGCAGAATAGTGATGCCGAGCCGACGGTTGATGTCTTTCAGCAGCTCCAGAATCGAGCGGGTGGTGGCCGGGTCCAGCGCGCTGGTGGCTTCATCACACAGCAGGACCTTCGGATTGCTGGCCAGCGCACGGGCAATCGCGACGCGCTGTTTCTGACCGCCGGACAGATTCGCCGGCCAGCTGTCGTGTTTGTCCGCCAGACCGACCAGCTCCAGCAGTTCGCTGACGCGCTTTTTGATCGCCTCGCGTGACAGGTTACCCAGCTCAAGCGGCAGCGCAACGTTGCCCGACACGGTGCGGGAGTTCATCAGGTTGAAGTGCTGGAAGATCATGCCAATCTGGCGGCGCGCCAGCGTCAACTGCCCGGAAGAGAGCGCGGTGAGATCCTGACCGTCAACCAGCACGCGACCGGATGTCGGGCGCTCCAGCAGATTGACGCAGCGGATGAGCGTACTTTTACCGGCACCGGATGAACCGATGACGCCATAAATTTGTCCGGCAGGCACGTGCAGGCTAACGTTTGACAACGCCTGAATAGTGCGTGAACCCTGCTGGAACACTTTGGTGATATTTTCGAGTTTAATCATTAGTTTAATTGTTATCGTGTTGCGTTGTCCGTGGTGTATCGGTCTTCGCGCCGCCGGGGCAGGCGAAATCTGGATGGATGGTAAGGCATCCAGACGGCTAAATCAATCAAAGTCATTCAATCTGCCATTCTCACGGTACGCGCAATCATGCGATACTGCGCGGCACTATTTGCAGCAGGAGTTTCTACGTGGCGAACCCAGTCCCGGCTATTTTTCTCGATCGTGATGGCACCCTGAATGTCGATCACGGCTATGTTCATGAGATCGATAATTTTCAGTTTATTGATGGCACCATTGAAGCGCTGCAGGCGTTAAAGAAGATGGGCTACGCGCTGGTGCTGGTGACCAACCAGTCTGGCATCGCGCGCGGCATGTTTACCGAAGATCAGTTTATGCAACTCACCGAGTGGATGGACTGGTCGCTGGCCGATCGCGATGTCGATCTCGACGGCATCTATTTCTGTCCGCATCTGCCTGATGCAACGGTCGTGGAGTACCGCCAGACTTGCGATTGCCGCAAGCCGCAACCGGGCATGCTGCTTTCGGCGCAGAAACACCTGAACATCGATATGGCAGCTTCTTATATGGTGGGCGATAAGCTGGAAGATATGCTGGCAGCAAAGGCGGCAGGCGTGGGAACCAAAGTGCTGGTGCGCAGCGGTAAGCCAGTCACCGCCGAAGGCGAAGCGGCCGCGGACTGGGTAATTGATAGTCTCGCAGAGCTGCCGGCGCGCATGAAAAAGGCCTGAAATCAGGCCTTCTGCACAAATCTTAAGCGAACAGTAAAAAAGTTGAAATTTGCACTTGCGCTTCCATAAGTTCGCCCTATAATGCGCCACCACTGAGACGGCAAAGCGGCAACGCAGGCGGCTCAGCAGGGCGTGAAGTGATTCACCCCGCCGGAGAAAAACGCTGAAAAAAGTGTTTGACTCTGAAGGAGGAAGGCGTAATATACGCCACCTCGCGACAGCAGGCCGAACGCCGCGTCGCACCGCTCTTTAACAATTTATCAGACAATCTGTGTGGGCACTCGCAGGATTGATATCACAAGCCTACGGGCTTTAAAAAATATCAAGTCTT
>NZ_SDFT01000032.1:0-28647 GCF_004916815.1 Pantoea sp. R102 | reverse complement strand
ATTCAGGAAAATCGATCAGCGTTTTGAACAAATCGATGAGCGATTCAGGCAAATTGATAAACGCTTTGAAAAGATGGATGAGCAATTCAGGCAAATTGATAAACGCTTTGAAAAAGTGGATGAGCGCCTGCTGGATCTCGACCATCGCATGCAGCTCGGTTTCAATGAGCTCAAACGCGATAATCTCTGGCATCGGCGGCTGATGATGGCCATGGCCAGCGCCTTTGTGTTGTCAGCCGCCAAATATATTTTTGCCGGTTAGCCGGGTAGCCAGCCCGGCGCGCGCGTCAGGCCTGACGTAATGTCTCCAGCCTGGCGCGTTGCTGCCCACGGGCGTCGAAATTGTCTGCCGCCAGCCAGCGCTCAAAGCCCAGCTTCACCTGCGGCCATTCGCTGTCGATGATAGAGAACCAGGCGGTATCCCGGCTGCGATTTTTATACACCACCACCTGACGAAACGTGCCTTCATAACGGAAGCCCAGCCGCAGTGCGGCGTTGTACGACGGCTGGTTACAGCTGTCGCATTTCCACTCGTAGCGACGATAGCCAAGTTGTTCGAAGGCGTAACGCATCAGCAGATAGTGGGCTTCGGTGGCCATGCGGGTTTGCTTCAGCAGCGGAGAGAACACCACAAAGCCGACCTCCATCACGCCGTGCTGCGGTTCAATGCGCATCAGCGCCAGCGAGCCGACCGCCTGCCCACTTTGCCGGTCAATAACCGCGAAGTGCAGGTAATCCGGACTCTGCTGGCACTGCTGCGCAAACGCCAGATAAGACGCTTCATCGTCAAAGCGCCCGACCGGCAGCCAGGTCCAGTCGCGGTCATCTTCCGCCAGCGCATAAGCCGCATACAGCTCGTGACCGTGACGTGCGGCATCCAGCGGCTCCAGCCGGCAATATTGTCCGGTGAAAATCTGCCCCTGCGGCAGCGGGCGCGGCTGCCACGCCTCCAGCGCCGGGCCGATGGGTTGTCCATAACGATTGGTCTGCGATGACATACGGCGATTCCTTCTGTGTGAGAGTGACAGCGTGCAGCGTGCCACTTTGCTGGTTCAGGAAAAAGCGCCACAATGTGACAAATCGATAGATCCACGGAGGCGCCAATGCGCGCATTAAACCGGCATTCGCTGCTGCTGGCACCGTTAGAGGCCGACGGCAGCCTGACGCTGCAACAGCAGCTGTATCAGCGGCTGCGCCAGGCGATACTGAATGGTCAGCTGGCGGCGGGCACGCGCCTGCCGGCGACCCGCCAGCTGGCGGCTGAACTGCAGGTGTCGCGCAATACGGTGATCGCCGTCTGGTCACAGCTGCAGGCGGAAGGATTTATCCTCAGCGACCGCCAGGGAAGCCGCGTCAGCCGACTGGCGCACACGCCGCTGCCAGCGCAGGCGTCCGACGACAGCGCCGACTGGCCGGTTTCCGCGCGCGCTGCCGGGTTGCACTCGCTGCATCGCCTCTCCAGCCAGGAGCTGGCGCTGCGCCCGAGCACGCCGGCGCTGGCGCATTTCCCGCTGGCGCAGTGGCGTCGCGCGCTCAATCAAACCGCGCAGCAGGCACAGCTGCTGGGCTACGGCGATCCGCTGGGTGAGCTGGCGCTGCGTGAGGCGCTGGCGCAGCATCTGGCGCTGGCGCGCGGCGTGCGCTGTGCGCCGCAGCAGATTGTGATTACCGAAGGCGCGCAGCAGGCGCTGACGCTATGCGTCGCGCTGCTCACCAATCGTGGTGACACCGGCTGGGTGGAAGAGCCGGGCTATCGCGGCGCCAAAGCGGCGATGCGCCTCGGCGATCTGCAGATCGAGCCGATTGCGGTGGATGCGCAGGGACTGGCACCGACAGCGCAGGACTGGCAGCAGCGCCCGCCGCGGCTGATTTACACCACGCCGACGCATCAGTATCCCACCGGAGCGATCATGAGCGCCGCGCGCCGGCTGGCGCTGCTGGCGGCGGCACAGCGGCATCAGGCGTGGATTATCGAAGATGATTACGACAGCGATTTTCGCTACAGCGGCGAGCCCATTGCCGCGATGCAGGGCATGGCGCAGCCGACACCGGTGATTTACATCGGCTCCTTCAGCAAGACCCTGTTTCCGGCGCTGCGCATCGGCTACATGGTGCTGCCCGCGCCGCTACTGCCGCGGCTGCGGCCAGCCTTGCATGAGCTGTTACGCGGCGGTAACCGGCCGGAACAGCAGGCGCTGGCGCTGTTTCTACGCAGCGGGGATTTCAATCGCCACCTGAGCAAAATGCGCCGCCTGTATCGTCAGCGGCAGGCCACGCTGCGGGCTGCGCTACAGGAGACATTTGGTGCTCAGGTGCCGCTGCTGGGCGGTGAGTGCGGTATGCATCTGGTGTTGCCGCTGGCGGATACGGTGGATGATGTGGCGCTGACGGCGCAGCTGTTTCGCCATGGCTATGCGCCTGGCGCGCTGTCAGGCTTTTATCTGGGCGGGCAAAAACAGCAGGGACTGGTGCTGGGATACGGTAATACCAGCACCAGTCAGATAATGGCAGGCGTGGCGCAGTTAGCGCGCCTGCTGCCGGGCATTAACCCTTGAAGAAAATGTCGCCGGATTTGCCCATCACGATCTTGCCGCTGTCGTCGGTGATCAGGATGTAGTTAGCGTTGATGTAAGCCCAGTGCGTGCCTTCCTGCGGTGCAGGCAGGTGGCGCGGCTGCCACTCAACGATGGTGTACTGCTTTTTACGGTACTCATCCGGCACGACGTCACCGACTTTATACTCTTTGTAATCGATGATGATGGTGTGCAGATCGTAATTATTGGCGGCGGATGGCGCTTCACCCGGACCGTTTTGTGACGGGCGAATCGGCGCAACATCGCCACTGGATTCTGCCGGTTCACTGCTGGCGGGCGCATCGCTGGTGGCCGCTGGCGCTGAGGCGTCCGGTGCGGTTTGCTGCACCTGCGGCGGCATCGGTACGCTATCGGTTTGCTCACCTTCTGCCAGTGCTGCTGGCGTCAGGCTTAAAGCGCCCAGAAAAATTCCTGCTGAAAGAAGGGTGACGTGTGTCCTGCGCATTGGTGATTTCCACTCTGGTTAATTATTTAACTGTCCCATTTACTGACAAGCGCCACGTGCGGAAGGTTCCCGCGCCGCGCTTAGCGCGTCAAATTTCGCTCCACAGCATACCTCAGGCGGCGCGCTTTGCTGAGCAGCAAAATTGCAAGCAACCGTGTTCATATCCCGGCGATCTTTACGCGCCAAATCACGCAGCAGCGCAATGCCGAGATAGTTGCTCCAGTTGAAGGCATTCTGCAGCACCACGATGGCATTGCCGTGGGCGCGATCGTAGCCGATAAAACTGGCATAACCGCCAATATACCCCACCTGATACGTGATCTGCTGCTGACCATAGGTATCGGTTACCCAGGCGATATTCTGCGCCTGGTTGCCATGCTGCTCATAAGGATGATTAACCTGCGCCAGCGCCTGACCGAGCGCGCCGTGTGCATCGCTGTGCAGATGCGCATCGAGGTAGCGAATCAGATCGCGCGCATTGCTGTACAGGCTGGCGGCCGCCACCATATTGCCGCGAAAGGCCCAGTCCGGCGTCAGCTGACCACGCGCGATCAGTTTCGGCTGATCGCCGGCGTGGCCCAGCGCGCGCCACGGATAGCCGCGCAGGGTTTGCGGATGGAAGCTGCTGCTGGTCATGCCGAGCTGACCAAACAGCTGATGCTGCGCCAGCGTTTCAATGTCCTGATGCAGGCGATGCTGCAGAATATAGCCCAGCAGCGCATAGCCGAGATTGGAGTACTGCGCCGCCGGGTGCGCGGGGGCGCTGAAATCGGCCAGATAACTCAGCACGGCATCGCTATCCAGATTGCCGTAAAAATTTTCGCCGCTGCGCAGGTAAGCCATAAATTTCAGGAACATCGGCAGATCCATATCCTGACGCGGCAGCCCTGAGGTGTGCGTGACCAGCTGCAGCAGCGTGATACGTTTTGCATCCTCACTCAGCGGCACGCCGCGCGGCAGCAGCGTGGCCAGCGTGTCGTTCCAGTGCAGCTCGCCGCGATCCACCAGCCCGATAATGACCTCTGCGGTAACGCCTTTGCTCAGCGAGCCCAGCGCAAACAGCGTATCCGGCGTGATGGGATAACGCTGACGCGCATCGGTGACGCCATAGCTGTAAAACTGCGGCGCGCCGCGCTGGTGAATAATGGCGATGCTGATGCCGGTCACCTGCTTTTGCTGCATGTAGTGGCGCACAATGTCATCGACGTTTTCATGGAAGGAGGCGTGGGAAAGATAGACGCGATCGCCCACCGGCGCGGACGTTTGCGACAGCGTTCCGCAGCCGCTGAGCAGCAGACACAGGGCTGACAGCCGCAGGTGAAACCATGCGCGAGAAAGCGTCAGCCGCTGAAGTCTGACGAAGCGGGAAGTAGCCATCAATTGATAAGTTATTTTTTATGTTATGCAGCAGGTGCCACTGGTGTTGGTGGCGAAATATACCACAGAACAGCGGGTGCGCCACCTGTCAGCCGCTGGTGGCGCCGGGCATTATTGATTAACCGGGATAACCGATCCTTTGTAGTGCTGGTTGATAAATTCAGCAGTTTGTTTTGATTCGAGATCTTTCGCTAACGCGAGAATGCGCGGGTCGCTGGCCAGCTTTGGCGTGGTGACCAGCACGTTGGCATACGGATTATCCTTTGCCTGTTCCAGCGCCAGCGCGTCTTTTGACGGCACCAGCCCGGCCTGCAGGGCATAGTTACCGTTAATAATCGCCAGCTGCGCATCATCCAGCGCGCGCGGCAGCTGCGGCGCTTCAACTTCAATGATCTTCAGATGGTGCGGGTTGTCACTGATATCCGCCGTGGTCGCCAGCGTACTGGCGCTGCGGCTTTTCAGCGTAATCAGGCCGTTGGCCTGCAGCAGATAGAGCGCGCGGCTCAGGTTAGTGACGTTGTTGGGCACCGCCACCTGCGCACCATCCGGCAGATCTTTCAGTGATTTCACTTTGTGCGAGTAAATCCCGAGTGGCTCAATATGCACGGTCGCCACCACGGCAAATTTTTCGCCCAGCGCTTTTTCCTGATCGCGCAGATAAGGCACATGCTGGAAATAGTTGGCATCGACGTCGCCACGCGCCAGCAGCTCGTTGGCGTTTAAATTGCCGTTAAGCTCGATGACCTTCAGATCGAGCTGTTTGTCGGTTTGTTTGATGTAGTTGAGAATCTCACTGTGCGGCACCGGATCGGCGGCCACGCGCAGTGCCGCGGCGGACGCCACGCTGCTGAACAGGGTCATCAGGGCCAGTGACGCTATCATCGTTTTCTGCATGGGCTTTCCTTACGTTTCTTATGATTTCACTGTGCTTAATGCATCAGCGTAATAGCGCTGCGCCACATCGCGATGGGAACGCAGACGCCCTTTGAGGTAGTTCCAGCCCACTTCGCGCAGCAGCGGATTGTCAGGATCGCTGGTCGGGCCGTGGGCTTCTGCCGCCAGCTGCGGCGGCAACTGATACAGCGGTACTTCGGCATCCAGCTGCGCACCGAGGAAAAAAGCGATCGACACGCGTTCACGATTAGCCGGCGGCGACACCACGCGGTGCACGGTGGCGCGCAGATACCCATTGCTGGCAATCTCCAGCAGTTCGCCAATGTTGACCACAAACGCGCCCGGCTTTGGCAGCGCATCCACCCAGTGACCGGGTGACACTTCCACCTGTAAACCGGGCTGATCGTCCTGCAGCAAAAAGGTGAGGAAGCCGGAGTCTTTGTGCGCGCCGACGCCCTGCTGGCTGGCTTCTGCCACCTGACCGGGATAACGAATCAGCTTGATGTGCTCATTGGGCTGGGTGCCATACAGCGCGTCGAACGCATCCGGCGGCAGCGCCAGCGCTTTGGCAAAGGCCCGCAGCAGGCGCAGCGCGATGGCGGTCATCGCCTGCTGCCAGGCGTGCATCACCGGACGCAGCTGCGGTAACGCCTCCGGCCATAAGTTGGGCCCCTGCAGCCGTTTCCACGCCGGATCGCCCGGCTGCAGCGTCAGCGCCGCGCGTTCGGCGCCGATATCAAACTGTTCACGCTGATCGCGCTGGTCGCGGGTGTATTCCACGCCGGCGTGGTTGTAGCCGCGAAAATGCGGCGAGTGGATCATCGCCACGCGCTGCTTCTCCGCCTGCGGCAGGGCAAAAAACGCCCGCGTGATACTCTGCACGTTGTGCAGCAGTTGCGGGTTGATGCCGTGATTAACCAGATAGAAGAAACCGACGTCACGCGCGGTCTCCCGCAGCTGTGCCAGGTAAGCTGCCTGCTCTGCGTCCGGTAGTTCCAGCAGGGCCAGATCCAGTACTGGCAGGGTATCCGCCATGATGTTGTCTCCTCGCTATCGGTAAATCCTGCGTTTACGCTGACATTCGCCGCCGTTTCCCGCCAATACTGTTGCGCGATAAGTTATGGCGATTCCTTTTTAGGCGCACTTCGGCTATCGATATGCAAAAAGCGGTAAATCAGGCGCGCTGCCGCTATAATCGCGCCCAGCAATTTTTGCCCACCAATGCACACCGCAGGAGACGCCGGATGAATCAGGGTCCGTTAACCGAAAAAGAGCTGAACTGGCTTGATGACATGCTGGAAAAATATGGCAACGAACACTCCGTGGTGGACACCGCCGAACTGGACGGCATGCTGACCGCCCTGCTCTCCGGCCCGAACGATATCGAACCGAGCGAATGGCTGGTGGCGATCTGGGGCGGTGAGAAGAAGATTCCTCAGTGGGCGAACGCGCGCGAAATGGACCGCTTCATGGCGCTGACCTTCCAGCACTTTAACGACATCGCCGAGCGGCTGGCGGAGTACCCAGAGCAGTTTGATCCGCTGTTCGGCGAGCAGGAGATGGAAGGCCAGCTGTTTACCGTGGTGGAAGACTGGTGCTACGGCTATATGCGCGGCGTGGCGCTGGATGCAGACTGGTCGCAGCTGCCGGCGGCACAGCAACCGGCGCTGCAGGCGATTGCGCTGCACGGCAGTGAAGAACAGCTGGCACAGCGTGAAGCCTTCACCCCGGACGCGTTTGAGGCCAGCATCGAGGCGATTCGCCCGGCGGCGCTGGAACTGCACGAATACTGGCAGGAACAGCGCATGGCGCAGCCCGATCCGGCCCCGCAGCTGCCGCATTTTGCCGGTGAAAAAACCGGCCGCAACGATCCCTGCCCGTGCGGCAGCGGCAAAAAGTTTAAGCAGTGCTGCCTGAATAAAGCCTGAGGCGCTCACCTCAACGCAGGCCAGCGCTAAAACTGGCCTGCGCACCGCGTTAATCCCCGGACGCGAGAAACTCCATCACCGCCGCATTAAGCGGCGCGGGGCACTCTTCAGGTAACCAGTGACCGCAGCCAGGTAACACTTTGCCGGTGACCTGCGAGGCGTAGCGGCTGACCACCTGCTGCTCATAAGCACCCAGTCCGCCGTGACCGCCACCGCCAATCGCCAGCATCGGCACGGCAATTTTCTCGCGGGAGAGCACTTTATTGTCCGCCACTCCCTGATTCAGCACCCGGTAATATTCAAAGGCGGCATTCAGGCTGTGCGGTTTTGCATAGGATTTGCTGTAAAGATCCAGCAGCGCCGGGGTGAACACCGCTTTGTTGGCGGCATGTTCTTTGATGAAATGCTCGAAGAACAGGCGCTCTTTACCGGCGATCAGCTGTTCAGCGAGCTGTCCCTGCGCCGCAAAGAAGCTGAAGTGCCACACCAGGGATTCGCCTTCAGGCGTAAAGGCCGGGAACTGATAGATGCTTTCATCCGGGATCGGCGCTTCCATAAAGATGGCGCGGCGGATGCTGTCCTGATGTTTCACCAGCAGCGGATAGGTATTCCAGATGCCAATGTCGTGCGCCACCAGGTCGAATTTTTTGCCGCCGGCGAACTGTTGTGCCAGCTGATAAAGCAGCGGCGCGACATCGGTGGCGCGATACGAATGCGGCACGTCAGACTGCCCCAGCCCCGGCAGATCCACCGCCACGACGGTGTGGTTTTTTGCCAGTTCCGGCATCAGCTGGTGCCACTCGTACCACGTCTGTCCGAAACCGTGTACCAGATACACCAGCGGTCCGCTGCCGCCCTTCACATAATGCAGGCGCACGCCATCCACAGTTTGATAGCTGCTGGTAAAACCGGCGGGCAGCGGGAATTCATCCGCGGCAGTGCTGGCGGCGGAAAACAGCGCGGCCGAGGCAAGCAGCAGGGTTAACAGTAATTTTTTGAACACGTGATTGATCTCCATTTTGTCATAATGCCATTTAAAACAGTGGGTTAAATTTTTTAAGTCAGCCCGGCAGGTCAGTGACCTTGTACGCGCTGGTGCCGCGCCCCGGCCTGGAAACCGTGCTGACGCGCCTGCAGTGCGATGAGGAAGCCAACCGCCAGCAGCAACAGCAGCGCCAGCGGGAAAGACGCCACGCCCCAATGGGTAAGCAACACGCCACCGGCCAGACCGCCGCCGGCAATCGCGCTGTTCCACACCACCACATTCATCGACAGCGCCACATCCGCGCCCTCGCCCGCCGCATCCGCCAGCGCCGTTTGCAGCAGCGTGGCCGCCCCGCCAAACGTCAGCCCCCACAGCGCCACGCCGACATAAACCAGCAGCGGCAAGCGCGCCAGCCAGATGAACAGCAGCGAGACCAGCGCAAACAGCGCCAGACTGCCGAGCACGGCGACGCGCAGGTGGTGATCGACGAGGCGACCGGCCAGGCCGATAGCCGCCAGCGCCGCGATGCCAAACACCAGCAGCACACTGTCCACCTGTCCGGCGAGGCCCGCCTGGCTAACGAACGGCGCAATGTAGGTGTAGAGAATGTTGTGCGCCGTCATCCACGCCAGCACCACGCCCAGCACCGGGCGCACGCCTGGCGTCATGAACACCGTGCGCAGCGGCAGACGCTGATCGCTGCTTTGTCCCGGATAGTCAGGCACCCGCAGCAGCACCCAGCCGATCAGCAGGAGCGTCAGCGCTGACATGATGCCGAACGCCGTGCGCCAGCCCACCGCCGTGCCCAGCCAGGTGCCGACGGGAACACCCAGCGCCAGCGCAATCGGTGTGCCGACCATCGCTACGGCGAGCGCTTTGCCCTGCTGATGGACCGGCACCATGCGCCGCGCATAGCCGGCCAGCAGACTCCAGGCGAGTCCCGCCGCTGCGCCGGCGAAAAAGCGCGCCACCAGCGTCAATGCGAAGTGGGTCGAGAACGTGGTGATGGAGTTGAAAATCAGGAAACCGACGATAGCCAGCAACAGCACGTTACGGCGGCGCCAGCCCTGGGTGGCGATGGTCAGCGGAATCGCCGCCAGCAGCGAGCCAAGCGCATAAACGGTTACGGTCTGCCCGGCCAGCGCGGTGGAAACGCCGAGGCCCGCCGCCATCTGCGGCAGCAGTCCGGCCGGTAAGGTTTCGGTGATAATGCAGATAAAACCGGTCATGGCCAGCGCCAGCAGCGCGCCCAGCGGTAGCGGCCGGGTTTTATCCGCGGCGGTATTCAAAGTCGTCACAATCAGCGTTCCCGATGTCATCAGCGTGCAGGTGAGGCGCGCGCCTGGCGTTAAAATTATATGTACCGATCAGTATATAAATTGGCGAAGTGCGATAACCAGTTACGGCTTAAGAACACACTACCGCGGATGCGCTATCAGTCACCCGCCAGCACAAATATATACTGATCGATACATTAGTTGACGTGCGAGACTGTTGTCAACGACTTATGTATCGATTAGTATTTAACCATTGAGCTTAACGGAGCATTGAGATGGCCACTATGGGACGGCCGCGTACGTTCGATCGTGATGCGGCCATTGAACAGGCGATGAAGATTTTCTGGCAGCACGGCTATGAGTCGACATCGTTAACGCAGCTGAAGGCGGGAATTGCCGGCGGTATTTCTGCACCGAGCTTTTACGCGGCTTTTGGCTCGAAGCAGGCGCTGTTTCAGGAGTGTGTGCAGCGTTATCTGTCGACTTACGCGCAGGTGGTGGAGCCGCTGTGGGATAACAGCCTGCCGCCCCGCACCGCAATGGAGACCGCGCTGCGGCGCTCGGCCAGCATGCAGTGTGAATCCGGCCATCCGCTGGGATGTATGGTCGGCCTGGGCGTGATGAGTGCCCCTTCCGCCGAACACGCGGATGTCACCCAGCCGCTGGCGCGCTCACGCGCCCGCACACTGGCAGGCATGACGGCCTGCGTGCAGCGCGGCATCGACAGCGGCGAACTGCGCGCCGACACCGATGCCGCCGCCCTCGCCATCGCCCTCGACGCTTTTCTGCTGGGCGTGTCGGTGCTGGTGCGCGACGGCGTCAACGGTGCGCAGATCGATACCGCCATCGCCCACGTCATGGCCGTGTGGGACGCGGCAAAATCCGTGACGGATTAAGTGCCCCAGCCGCCTGGCGACGCACGCTGAACATTACCCCGCCGGTTTAACTTCGGTGACCAGCGTTGGCAACTGCCATGCGCCGCCGGCGCGGATGGCACGACACATGCCGGTGGTGGCCTCGCTGCTCTGGACAAACTGGCGGCCATCCCACACCCATGCAGCGGTGCTCCAGCAGTCACCAATACCGCGCCCTTTCTGCGCTTCGCTGATCACGCCGTCGTGATAATCAGATCCGGAATCGGTGATCAGCTGCGGCGTGCCCTGCAGCGCGTTATCCAGCAGCCAGAAACCATAGCCTTCGTTGTAAGCCCCGCGCCAGCACAGCGCGGCAATCAGCACGTGCTGCGTATCTACCGGCGTCAGCGTAGGCGGTTCTGCGCCCTCTTCTGGCTGATCGTCGGACGGCGCGAGATTGTCACAGCTGTCGTCGTCAGTCAGCGAGGCAATCAGCTTTGGCTTGACCTGTGCCAGTTCATCTGGCGTCAGCGGGCGCGGCGCGGCTTTCAGCACATGGACCTGCTGAATCACCGGCATCGCCATTGCCGCCGGTACGCTGGCTTCCGGCTGGTTGCCTTTACGCACCAGCGCGCCCGGCGTGTTCAGTCGTCCCTGCGCCTCATCCATTTTCAACAGCGTGGCAAAGGCCCCGTTGCCGGAGAGCTCAAACGGCTCGGCCGCACCGCGAAACTCCACTCTGGCGCTGCCTTTGATGGCGGCGATCAGCGCCTGGGTCTGCGCGTCGCTTAGCGTCCACTCATCGTTCTCCGCTTTACTGACCTCGCCCAGCGCGCGATCGTCAATCCACAGCGCCAGCGCATTCACCTGCTGCGCATCATCGTCGCCGGTATCGGCCAGCACCACGCGCCCGTGCGTCAGGCTGTCTGGCCCGCCGGCGCGCGTCAGCAGAACCGATCCGCCCGCGCCCTCTTCGGCGCTGTAGCCGGCGGCGCGGCAGGTCAGCGTATTATCACAAGCCAGCTCCCAGTCTTTATGGCTAAACGAGACGCCTTCGTCGGCCCACAACGGCGTGCTCAGGCTGGCGAACAGCGTCAGCGCCAGCAGCAATCGGCTTTTCATGCCATCTCTCCCTAATGGTAAAGGTGGCTAGTGTGATGATTTTTGCGGCGCGGGAGAAGTGAATTTTTTGCGGCGGGTCTTATTCCATCGCTGCCTGTGGTTGTGGCTGACTCGCCATCAGGCTCAGCGCCACCAGCATCGCCAGCGCCACGGCAATCGCGCCAGCGAGATACACCGAAGCCACGCCGCGGTGGGCGGCCAGCGCGCCCGCCAGCGGACTGGTGACTGCCAGCGCGATATCAAGAAACGCCACGTAAGCCCCCATCGCCAGGCTGCGGGTGTGCGGCGGCGCACGGCGTACCGCTTCCACGCCGAACGCCGGAAAGGCCAGCGAATAGCCAAAACCGGTCAGCGCCGCGCCGAGATAAACCAGCGTCGCGTCATCAGCGCGCCAAATCAGCAGCTGACCGCAGGCTTCAATCAGCACGCATACCAGCGCGACGCGCGCGCCGCCCAGCTTATCCGGCAGATGGGCAAAGAACAGGCGCGCCGCGATAAACGCCACGCCAAACGCGGTGAACGCCAGCGACGCGTTGCCCCAGGCCCTGGCCGCAAACAGCAGCGCGATAAACGCGGTGATCATGCCAAAGCCGACGCTGGCGAGCGCCAGACCCAGTCCCGGCCGCCACACCGCGCCCATGACTTTGTAGAACGGCGTGCGTTTGGTCGAGGTCGGCGCGACGGCGCGCACCTGGGTGATAAACATCAGCGGCAGCAGCGGTACCAAGATGATCGCCATGGCGATGCCGGTGAAGTGCCAGCCGTGATAAATCGCCACGCCCAGCGGCGCACCCAGCGCCCAGGCGCCGTAAATCGCGATACCGATCCACGCCATCACTTTACCGGCATTGGCCGGCCCCACCAGCCCGAGTCCCCAGCCGAGCGCGCCAGTGGCCAGCAGGCTCTCGCCCAGCGCCAGCACCACACGCCCCAGCAGCAGAATGGCCACCGAGCTGGCAGGCCGATCAATGAACAGCAGCGAAATCAGATAGATCACGCCGGAACTCGCCACCACTAACAGCCCGGTCAGCACCGCGCGTTTCGCGCCGCGCATATCGGCGAAGTTGCCCGCCCACGAACGCGTCAGCAGCGATGCGATAAACTGCGCGCCGATGACCGTGCCGATCGCCAGCGTATCCATGCCGAGGTTCTGCTGCAGATGCAGCGGCAGCACCGGCAGCTGCATCCCCATGGTGAGAAAAGCGATAAACACCGCCAGCGTCACCGGCAGCAAGGTGATAAATACATTATTTTTCATCGATATAATCCAGAAAAACTGCCGCGCGCAGCGGCAGCGTGATATCAGAGATGGGTGTAATAGGCAGGCGTATCGAGCTCGCTCAGCAGGTCCGGGCGGGTTGCAGACCAGTCCAGCAGCGTGCGCGTGCGCTGGCTGGAGACCGCCATGTTGCCCGCCGCCATGTTGGCGAACCAGCCAAAGTGTGCCCGGTCGCGCTCGCCGCTGGGTAATCCGAGCTGGCGTCCAATCGTCTCCGCGATTGCGCGGAACGGCACCGCCTCATCGGCCACCGCGTGATAAACGCGTTCGGTGACGCCCTGCTCCAGCGCCAGCCGATAGACGCGCGCCGCATCGCGACGGTGCACGCCGGACCAGCAGTTCTCAC
Organism: Pantoea sp. R102; assembly: GCF_004916815.1. Taxonomy (NCBI): domain Bacteria; kingdom Pseudomonadati; phylum Pseudomonadota; class Gammaproteobacteria; order Enterobacterales; family Erwiniaceae; genus Pantoea; species Pantoea sp. R102. The sequence goes on along the minus strand of NZ_SDFT01000032.1, from coordinate 15,546 downwards.
CGCTGCCGCACCAGGCGGAAATCCCGCTCTCACGCGCCAGCCGCACCAGAATCGGCACGAAACCGTGGTCGCCGAGGCCATGTACCGACGGCGCCAGCCGCACTGTCGCCACGTGCACGCCGCGCTGTGATAGCGCCTGCGCCGCCGCTTCCGACTGACGCGGTGACACCGGCTGCGGCTGATCCAGCTCCGTCGCCCCGCGCGCCATACCGGACAGGCCGGACGTCACCAGCAGCATGCGATCCGATCCGGCAATCGCCTCGCCGAGCAGCTCGATCACCTGACGGTCCTGCTCGCAGTTCTGCACGAAGCGCGAGAAATCGTGGTTAAACGCGGTATGAATGATGGCGTCTGCGGATTGCGCGGCGTCACGCAGCACGTCAGCATCCTCCAGCGAACCGCGAATAACCTGTGCGCCAGTGACGGCCAGCGCCACGGCTTTTTCCGCCGAACGCGCCAGCCCTGTTACCTGATGGCCCGCCGCGATCAACTCTTCCACCACCGCTGAACCTACCCAGCCGGTGGCCCCGGTGACAAATATCTGCATGGTCTTCTCTCCTGCACGTTAAAACGCGAGTGTTTCGTCGTGTTGATATGATGCGTGCTGTGGAGCGGTGGCGCTAATCGCATCAGCAATGCAGGAGCAAGCCTTGTCGGACAAGGCCTGAGGGCATGAAGACCGCGACTTATTCGGCGAGAGTTCAGGTTTATAGCGCCGCGACAATCTGCTGGCGCAGCCATTGCTGGGCGGGATCGCGATGCAGGCGCTCGTGCCACAGCATCAGGATGTCAAACCCTTCAATCTCCAGCGGCGGTGCAAGCACGCGGAGCTGCGGCGCGTTTCGCACCAGGCGCTCCGGCAGCACGGCGACCAAATCACTGTTGGCCAGCGTATCGAGCATAAACAGGAAATGCGGCACCGAGAGCGCGACGCGGCGCGTGCGGCCGAGCGTTGCCAGCGCGCGATCGGTGGCTGCACTAAAGCCGCCGCCATCCGGCGAAACCATCACAAACTCCAGCTGACAAAAGCGATCCAGCGTCAGGGGCTGCTGCAGCTGTGGATGATCGTGCCGGCCGGCCAGCACGTAGCGCTCGCTGAACAAGCGGCGCTGATGCAGCGTCGGCGGCGCGTTGTCGCCGGTGTGAAACACTATATCCAGCTCGCCCTTCTCCAGTTGCTGCGCCACCTGTGGCGGATTGAGTGCAAACACCGCCATGCGGCTGCGCGGTGCCGCTTCACGAATGAGTTTCAGCGCCGGCAGGATCAGTGCCGATGACATGTAATCGGTGGCGGCAATGCGCCAGGTGAGCTCCGCGCGCGCCGGATCGAACGCTGCCGGCGGTGCCACCGCGCGCTCCAGCGCTTCCAGCGCCAGACGCAGCGGCTCGCGCAGGGCCTCGGCGCGGGCGGTGGGCAGCATGCCGCGCGGACCGGGCAACAGCAACGGATCGTCAAACAGCACCCGCAGGCGCGCCAGCTGGGCGCTCACCGACGGCTGCGACAGATTGAGGCGCTGCGCCGCGCGCGTCACGTTCTGTTCCACCAGCAGCACGTCTAAGGTTTGCAACAGATTCAAATCCAGCGCGTGCATATTCGTGCCATCTATACCTGAGATATTAGTAATTGATTTCTACTATAGCCAGCACTGGCTTAACCTGCAGCGGTTTTCATCTCACAGGATACCGCCATGAATGTTTTGATTGTGTATGCCCATCCAGAACCGCGCTCGCTGAATGGATCGCTGAAAGACTTTGCCGTGAATCATCTGCAGCAGGCGGGACATCAGGTGCAGGTGTCAGATCTGTACGCCATGCAGTGGAAAGCGCCGCTGGATGCCGCCGACACGCTGGCGCCCCCGGTGGGCGCACATTTTGATGCCACGCTGGATTCGCGTTTCGCCTACGACAACCAGCTGCAGGCAACGGACATTGCCGCCGAGCAGGAGAAGCTGCGCTGGGCCGACACGGTGATTTTTCAGTTTCCGCTGTGGTGGTTTTCGATGCCGGCGATCATGAAAGGCTGGTTTGACCGCGTGTATGCCAACGGTTTCGCCTATGGCGTCGGCGAGCACAACGATCACCACTGGGGCGATCGCTACGGCGAAGGCACGCTCGCCGGCAAGCGCGCCATGCTGGTGGTGACCACCGGCGGCTGGGAGTCGCACTACGCGCCGCGCGGCATCAACGGCCCGATTGAGGACCTGCTGTTTCCGATCCAGCACGGCATGCTGTTCTATCCCGGCTTCAGCGTGTTACCACCGCTGGTGCTGTATCGCGTGCAGAAGTCGGCGCAGGAACGCTTTGCCGACTGGTGCGCCGCGCTGGCGCAACGACTGGATCGCTTAGCGCAGGATCAACCGATTGCCTTCCGTCGCCAGAACGGCGGTGAATATGCGATTCCGGCGCTGACGCTGCGCGAGGATCTTGCGGAAGGCGAGCGCGGATTTGGCGTGCACGTGGCGCGCTGAGCCGCAGGCCGCCAAACCGCAGCGGCGCGCTGCCGTATTATTCAAACAGCCAGCGCCCCGCCTGCGCCGACGCAATCAGCATGCCCAGCGTGAAATCCGGCACTACCGGCACTTCACGTTTATTGAACGGGTTGAGGATTTGCGCCAGCGACGGTTCGTCCGGGTAGTAGGTTTCAATAGCGAAATTCGCGCGATCGACCGCGAACTCGCTGAAAAACTCCTCCATCAGCGCGGCGGCTTCGTCGCGCTCGAAGTTGAGATCGCTGTCGATATCAATCTGCGGCGTGAGCGTTTTCTGCTTGAACAGATACACGCCGTCATAGCGCCGCACCAGTTCATAGATACGCTGTTCGAGTTGCTCTGTCATCGTCGCCTCTTCGCCTGTGCTGATAGGATCGCAGGGCATTTTGCCATGCCTTGCCGCGAGGCAGGAGGAAAAAAATGCCAGCCGTGAATACGTATCGCAATCCTGCATAAAAATCCCGATAGCCATTGCTACCGGGACCCTTATCACTTAAGCGGCAGATAGATATCCGTCAGCAATTCGTGTTCCGCCACTTCATGCACGAAGTTGTGATAGTGGAAGAACAGCGGGAAATCGCGCAGCTCTTCGCCGCTGGCGGGCAGCCATTCGCTGTAGAGCGATCGTGCCAGCTCGGTCAGCGCGCTGTGCGAGCCGTGATGACGCAGCACCGCGCAGCGTCCGCCGGGAATGGTGCTGTTAACGACACCAAAGGCGTTGTCTTCATTAATCGGTGCAGTCACCGAACCGCAAAGGTGATACTGAAAATCCCCGGCTGGCGTGCTGGCCGGATCGTGCGGCGCGACGCCGAACGTCTGGCTGCTGCGCACCGGCGATGCTCCGCTGCTTTTGCGCCAGGCAATAAACTGCGCCGCCGTTTCGTTGATGCGCTGCGGATCGCCGTGATGCGTGAGCATCGCCACCGGCGTGGTGGGAAACATTTTAATCTCTACTGACATACTCTCTCTCCGTTTGACGGGTGGCTGAGGCATGCGCTGATGCCAGGTCATCCAAACCGGCTGCTGACGAAATTCACTCGGCGTCACGTCAAATACCTGCTTAAAGGCGCGACTGAATGATTCGGCATGCTGAAAACCGGCATCGAGCGCAATCTCAATGATTTTCTCGTGCGGATTGAATGCCAGCCGGTACGACGCCCGCTTGAGCCGCATCAGCTGGATGTAACGCCCCGGCGGCATGCCGCACCAGGCGCTGAACTGGCGGTGAAAGTGGTACGGCGAAAAGTGCGCCACTTCACTCAGTTGCTCCAGCAGCAGCGCTTCATCAAGATGGCGTTCGATGTAGTCGAACACCTTGTCAAAGCGCTTGCAGTAGGTCTCGCGGTGATGGTTTTTGTTTACTGGCATAGCATCCTCTCTGGGGAATGAGTATGCCCGTGTGGCTGGGAGTGGGCCTGATGGATCTTGCGGAGTTTTGAGGGAGAGTAAAGCGCGGTGATGATTTTTGCTGTGAATCAGCGGGGGTGATTATGCGCTTAAATTGCGCGATTATTTGAGGGCGTAGCAGGTTCGGGATTCATGCTTTTTAGGCACTAAATAGGATAGATGAACGGTTAATGCTAAATGGTGCGAAGGCCGGACTCGAATTTCACACCTAATAGACTGATATCAATGTTTTTTAGAAACAGGGTTAAATAGTTATACCCACACTTGTACCCACACGTTGTAATCCGTATAAAAAATAGACATTTCGAGTGGGTATAAAGCCATAGCAGTAGAACACTGTTATGGCTGTCGAAGCAAGACTCAGGCAGGCAGGAACGTTTTCTTCAGAGGCACCAAAAGTTTAGTCTCGATATCAACTTGTTCGTAGTTCTCAATAAGCGCACGGACGAGATCATCAAGCGTCCAGAGCGTTAGTGGTATCGTCGAACGGTCGGCTTCATATCGAGCATCTTTTGTAAAACCACCGGTACTGACATAAAGCCCGCGATCATCTTTATGGCGACCTCCGATAAAGCTGCGGATCTGTTGGCTTCCCATTTGCTCCCTGCGATGTTTTACCTCAACGATAATACGTGGATTTTCAAAACCGAATCCATCAGGTGAAGCAATGATATCTTTACCCCGATCGGCTCCCGCAGGTGACATCTGCGTTTTATAACCCATACTGCGTAAAACTCCGGCAACCAGATTTTGCATCTCGTCCCAGTCAAGAGAGTTAATGCGATCTTTGATACCTTCAAACGCGAGCATTTCCATATCGCGGAGCGGATCAGAAACGACCTCATCTTCATCCATCGCAATTGGATTCTGTGTAATCACATCTACAGTGGGTTTCTTATCCTGCAAAAGCTCTTCTAGAGCATATTCTGGAAGCTGGAAAACCGTCAGCGTAGAGCCCAATGTGTTTTTGGTAGCAACAGACAATCGATCGCGATCGATTTCTTCAGTATTCCATTTTACCTGTCGAGCGATTCCCATCCCCTCTTCCACCCATTCAGGGTGGTACTGGAAATCAGATGTAACTTTACCTAGCAGATAAGTACGGTTGGCAGGCGAATAGGTAATAACCCAATCACCCTTTTGGATTTCGTTCACAAAACGCCAGACCTGCGATGCACCAGAACGCGCAGTTCCCAGCTTTGTTAATGGATCTGCCTCCTGGTATAAGGCGAGTAACTGAGCTCGGGACAGGCCGGGTTTGACTAATGGAGCCAGCTGAGACCAACCGATGCCTACAATTTGCTTATCGCGAAAATCGTCATAGAGCTTGCCGCCGTCACCACGGATCATCCACATTCTGTTGCCCATAGCCGTCCCTTCATGAGGAAAAGAAATTAAGCTGGATCATAAGCTTGTTCGCAGTATGCGTCAAAACCATCAATAACGACGGCCCAGCATTCCCGGATTGTGCTTGCGATAATGTGCCCAGTTAAAATTACAGCTTCAATTTGCATGATATTTCGTCCATATAAGCAAAAGCACCGGCCAGTATCGGCAGGTGCTTTCTGGAATGAGTAAATAAGTAAGGAAAGCTGCAGTGTGAATCAGAAAGGTTATTCCCAATGTTCACTGTGCCGCGCTAATACGATTTCTTTTCAATAAACCAGTTGCCTGCCGCGCCCGCAGAATATCGACTGCCCGCAGATATGGGGACTGTTCCTGCCAGTTGAATCCCCTGCGATCGATACGAACCAGTTCGTACTTTTCTACCAAAAAGTTAACGGCATCGGCCAAAGTTATACCGGCATCGATATGTTCCTGAATTACCGTTTCATCACTGAATGGTGTGTCGTTGAGTGTCAGGCCATAATGTTGTTCCAGCAGGCATGCAAGCAGCATTTGCCACACTGCTACGGGCGACAGACATAGCGTCGCCGCCTGCGGAGTTGTTGCAGGTAGAGTTTTCATATTTGCTCTTGTGAAAGTAGTTAACGATGAGTGGGGTAAACGGCGATGTATACGTAGCCGCAACTGCCAAGGGTATCGGCTTCGCAGGTGAAACCATTGTGGTACAGGGTGACACAGTGGGCATGGCGAGGATTCATTTCACCAGTAGTCAGCATCGATTCCATCTGGCTGATAAAATGCGGGAATGCCACATCCAGCTTAAGACATTCTGCTTCGCTGAACTTACCGGTAATACTGGCCCGGTCAGCCAGATAGTGCAGCCGGTTTCCCTCCTGTACCAGACGAGCGACAAAGCAAGGTGTCACATTACGATTCAGACCCCACTTGAGAAATGAATCGTTCTCTGAGTCAGTATATTTCATTGAAGTGCCCTCATATCCAGCCTCGCTCTGCAAACGACACAATTCCATCTGAACCGATAACCAGATGATCGAGAGTGTTCACATCAACCAGTACCAGCGCTTCTTTAAGCCTGCCCGTAATGTTGCGGTCACATTGGCTGGGCTCCGGATCACCCGATGAATGGTTATGCGCCAGCACAACAGCAGCAGCATTGAAGCGAAGCGCTGACTTCACCACCTCACGGGGATGGACCTGGACATGGTTAACCGAACCGGCAAATAGCGTTTCACTCTCCAGTAAACGGTGCTGGTTATCGAGATAGAGCACCATAAACACTTCCCGTTCTTGTCCTGCCAGCTGTAACCGAAGCCAGTCACGGGCAGCCGTGCTTAAGGTAAAGGACATGCCGGGCTGACGCAGATATTTATCCAGTAGATTGATAGCGCGGCGAATGGTGCGTTGGGCATAGGGAGTTAATCCGGAGGTCGCAGGTAGCAAATAACCATGCGGGGCCATAATCGCCAGTGGAAAGAGTTCAGGCTGCGTTGACACCGGGGATAATGCGGTATTCATGTCAGGTATTCCTCAGTCGAATAGATGCATAATGGCGCTGCATTCCGGATGGTTTAGCGCGTAGTCGCGTAAGAGATAATAGTGTTCAGTCATCGCGTCACACTCGGTGCGACAGGCATGGTGGTTGTAAGCCATCAGACAGGCGACCATCCCTGCAGCTTCACTGGTAAGCTCTGCGCCATTGCCGTTCATGCTGTTGAACAATGCCCACGTCTTATCGTGCTCTGACTCAGGAGCCATGAAAGCACCGCCGTTGCTGAGTGTCGAAAAGCGCCAGATACCACCGTGGTAATCGGCACACAGCCGATCCATCCAGGCGAAAATGCGAGGTTCAAGGGTTATCCATTGTGGGATGGAGCCAAAGTGCTGCGGCCAGAAGCCGATGCGTAGCTCGTCAGGGACCACCGAGGCAGTAATTGCGGTATGCTCCGCGAACTGATGATTTTGTGTATTCATTAAACTATCTCCTTATGCCGGAACTGTTGTTTAACGCCCGAAAAAATCGAGCATGTTTTCTGCCATTACCCACAGGGCACGATTGAGCTTCACATCACCATCAATACCGGTAACAGCACGGGTGCGGCTGCTTTTCCCCTGTGCGGTTCGCCCTGACAGACCTCCTTTCATCAGGTTCTCCTGCACGCGCTGGTAGACGGTCCACAGGTCATCGCTGTAGTCCTCCCGGCGACGTGGGGTCAGCAACTGCGATACCGTGACCGGCTGGTGGTCTTCACCAAAGCGATACTTCAGCGCGGCATTCGCCAGGGCGTTACGGGCGGGTTCTGGCAGTGCCAGTGACTGCATTACATCGCGCTTCTCCTCCACCCGGTCAAATACACCGAGCACTTCGTAAGCCCCTTCAATCACCTTCTCAACAACATTCCCTTTATGCGGTACCCGCACTTCGCCGAATGACTGGCCGCAGACCAGGCCGTTGGTACAGACGCCGCGAAATAGTCCCGGCAGCATCTGGTAGCTCGAGGAGCCGTCATGGCTGTTGAGCAGGATGATTTCCGGTACCTGATGCCCGGTAAGTTGACCGGCACGACGCAGGCGAAGCATGTGTTTGGTGTGTTCCCGCTTGCTCTGGTCACGGACCTTTGTCTGGCAGGCAAAGAACGGCTCAAAGCCTTCACGCTGCAGGCTTTCGAGGATGGTGATGGTCGGGATGTAGGTGTAACGGTCTGAACGAGATTCATGCTTGTCACTCCCGAACACGCTGGGGACATGACTCATCAGCTCTTCGTTGGTCAAAGGTCGGTCACGGCGTATCTGATTTATACGGCCAAAGCGGCTGGCTAATCGCATAGCTAACTCCTTATCTGATAATCAAATAAAAACAAAAAAGGCCATGTTCCCGAAGGAGCATGGCCTGTTGCTATCTGGTGTTGGTATGTTGTGGGGTGGAGAGGTCTGAAATGTAAGTAACTAATCGCTGTAATGTGTGGTCCGGCATTCACTGAGGTCAGACAGCTCTTTCTGCGTATTCTTCAGCCCCGGACTGAAGGTGCCGACTTTTTTATCGTTGACGTAAACATCAAAATTCGCAGCCTGGCTCAGGGCGTCAATAAATGACACCCAAGCATTGTCACCGTTTCGCCAGCCCAGGGATGACGGTAACGGATACTGACTGTTATCCATGACGACCGTTATTTCCGTCCCGTCGTCATGAGAACTTACTGATGTTCCATCAGGCAGGGTGAGATCAACACCGTGTTGCAGAATATTCTGCGCATCCGGATTGCCAGTACAGTTCAGATTAAACACCACCTTATCCGGGCTGGTAATGATATATTCGGTCACGCCCATCCCAAAACCACTCGTCCACATATTGGGAATAGCCTGTGCTGTTGATACAGAAGCCAGCATAGCTAATGTAACTATTACGTAAGGCAGTCGCATAATGTTGCCCTCAAATCATGTAATAAAGCTTTTGTTGTTTAAAACAATAAAGTAATGAAAAAACAGTTGGATTATTTTATTTGTTTGTAGCGAAACGCTTCTTTCCCGGCATAAATCCCGACGAGATCGTCATAACGAGGGTCCTTTTTATTCGGGCGGAACGTTACTTTCATATCCGGACTGCACATATCCTTTATGGTCAGATTGAATTCTTTACCTGGCGTAATGGTATACCCTATTGCCACATCGTCTTTACTGGGAGTGATCCACCCCCATATGCCACCCGGACAATCTCTGGAAGGTTTCGAGCGAACAACAATAAACCATCCCATTGAATCCACTTCCGTCGCTGTACACAGTTTTCTGACCTGTCGGTGAGCATCGCACCAGAAGATATTCCCACTCTTATTATTCACTGCCGCAGGCAGGAACCCGCTATAAGGACGTGCTGCATGAGCATTACCTGCGATAAGTAAGGGGAACAACATGACTGGTAGTAAAGACAATAAGTTCAATTTTTTCATTGCATTAACCTTACATTTAATTATGGAGACCATCTCTAATCAGTTTGTCCGGATTGCCCCCGACTTTCTGATGGAGAAAATGAATTCAGCGACTGTTGAATAAAACGGAAATGAGGTAAGGCTAAGATAAAATGTTTGTCCTCCGACAGCTGATGGAGAAGCTCACTGCGAATAAATGTTTCCCGGGATGGCCTTACCAGATGAATCTCATCCAACCGGAAGACACGTAATTGCCTGTTATATTCAGCGACCAGATACCAGTAACCATCCAGGGCGATTAGCCGGTAAGGTGCAACGGCCTCATGACGCTCCCCTTCAGTCAGAATGGTGATGCGCTGACATCCCGAAATAGCTCTGACCAGCCTGTAGAAGCAGAGCTTTCCTGCCGGGGGATGAGGTCTGTCCTGATGCCATACCAGACAAGGTCGCTCATCACAGTCCAGCAGGCTGCTAACCAGTCGTCGGTCAAAGCCCGGGAAAACCCCGGCCAACCCCGTGCGGTCAGCAAAGGTCAGAATATCTATTTCCTGCCGCGTACTGTGAATATCTGAGCGCAGACTGCACTGCCCCTGGTAGTAATCCAGGTCGAGATACATCAGACGTTCCCGAAAGTCACGACGTAACGTGCGCTCTGACACCCCGAATTCAGTTGCCAGTTTGCGAATAAACAGAGTTTCACCGGACACCAGGCGGCTGATAATCAACGACAACCTGACGGCAAGCCGGTCATGTCGCCGCTCCTGAAACGTCATGAAAGATTTCTCCTGAGAAGTTAACTCTCTGAATTAATGCTGATTACTTTAAAGGAAGGGATGGACAGGGTATGGACAACATCGGAACTATTTTTTATGAGCAGCACGGGCTTGTGGGCGCTCGTCTGACAGATAATGATACTTCGCCTGATTTAATTGATGATAAAACGTAGTGGAAAGGACGTGTCCACAATCAACACATCATTAACAACCAGTTCATCATTCGCAGAGAAAATTGCGATATCAGAAGAATATCCAGACCCAGACGGCCCGTGCGACCGACACCACCGCATCACGCACGCTACGAATCACCGTTTTCAGCGATGCAGGCATGAACGAAGATGATTCTGCTGTATCGAAAACCCGGCCCACAGCTTCACCAAAATCGTTACGGGCTTGCGACTTTACCGGCTCTGTGCATAGCCTCCCGTGCAGTTGTGTCGCTACCGGGCTGGTGGCGCGGTCAGGCAGACAGCGCATCATGGCTGCCACCATCTCCTCAATGCCCCAGCCAGTGCGGGCTGACACCACACAGACCGGATGATGCGGTTTAAACATCGCCATAATTGCAGCCTGCTTCGCTTTAAGATTTCCCAGTTGGTGCGGTGAAGGTTTGCTGGTGAGGGTATCCCATTCATAACAGGGTTCGATTTTGTCGGCCTGGTTAATCACAAACTGTACCTTTTGCCTGTAAGGTTGCATCACGCCGTGCCACAACTGCTCGTCCACGGTCAGTGCCCTATCATCGGCCTTAATGATCCACAGCACCAGATCCAGCTCCGGCAGGATTCGACGGTACAGGGCCCGGTACTCATGATCCCGTCGCCCGCTTTCACCTACACCCGGTAAATCGACAATCACCAGACTGTGACAACCGCTGCACAGCCGGAAGCGCAGTACGTCGCGAGTACAGGCGTTCACGTCACTCACCGGGGACACCTCGCCCCGGAAAAGTTCGTTGCAGAGAGAGGATTTACCAGCACCACTTTTGCCCATGATGCCAATCACCGGCTCGTAGTGAGTCAGGTTCTGGATACGTTCAAGAATAAGCTGGCGAAGCGTGCACGGAAGCGACGCGAGCGGTTGTTCAAAGGCCTGAAGGCCGTCAGGTTTATTCATACAGTAGTCTCAGCGTGAAAAATTAAAAACCCCGCGATCCAGTCAGGAAGGCGGGGGGTTCACAGAGATGATATCTATCTGAAATTATTTTGAATTTTAGATTAATACGTAAAGGACTTTGTGTAGTCTAGGGCTGAAAGATGTCCGCTTCGTACCAAAAGCGGAAGTAGCTAACAACAGCCTGTGTTGATAGGTCATATGTGCCTTTTCGTAATTTTTACTGCCTTTGTCAGAGGTTTATCTGCGAACTGAGATCCTATCGCCTTGCCTATCTCCGTGCGATAATTCTCCATGCTATGAGCAGCGGTTTTTGTACTCAAAAATCTGGTCCAATTGCATAGATCACTCACAAGCCATGAATTTAAACTTGTGTCTATGTACTCTTCACCGTTGGTGGCGAACTCATTAGGGTGGTCGCAGAAACCATATGAACGTGGGGGAACGGTTGGTACTAAATCACCAAGTCGGCGTATCTGGATTGGATAATTGTCGAAACAATTCAGATAGAAACCAGCATCAGCATACCTTGGTGCACCGAATATACACGCCGTAGCTGGCCATTGTGTTATCAGAGACTTCGATACTGCCGCTACGGCTCCGCCCAATGAATGGCCAGCGAGTACAACATGCTCGATAGATGAACGGTCTGCTTCAGGTATTGCGTCAAAAATGCGCTTTGTTATCCGAACGGCTTCTTCCGCAAAACCACTATGCAATCCACCAGATATAATTTTTTTATCTTCAATGTGGCAATGGTCAAACCAATGATATTTTGTTACGCGGTGAGCGGAATCCACGCGCACAAGCTCTGCACGTAAGTTAACCTTCCAGTCGAACAGCAGTGCCGTACCACGGAATCCAATGAACATAATCCCGTCGATTACCACTCCAACCACTACAATCCCTGCAGATGACGCAATGAAGGGTTTTGGTAGTTCCGCATCAATGAAAGCTTCGAAAACATTTTCACTGCCCCGGATACCTTGGTCGACCAATATCTGATAGCCTTCACTCGGGACTCTGTAGAGCTTTGCGCGTTTATGCTTATCCACTTCCCATTCTGGTACCAAGTGATAAGACATTTCGGCAAAAAGCGCGGCAAGGTATCTCAGTTCCGGAGCATTCACATTAAGCGGGCTGTTCTGTGTTATGTTGAGAGCTCGGATCAGCGTGTGAATTTCATTAAAAGCGAAATCTTCCCACCTATTCATTAATATTCCTCAATTCTCAATCGCATTGACAAATACAGAGGCTATCACCCAGCATTACCAGAATGCTAGTATTCCTTCTGCAGCCTCTAGAGTTACGCCATTAATTGTATTTTTCGATTCAAAACGTCCGCTCCTCGCTCACAGCTGACCTTCAACTCAGTTAGCTTATACGCTTCGAGCCAGAAGCAGACACTCTAGTAAGCATGCAACCGCTCCAACTTCCATACCTCGCCATATTAATCCTTCACAATGAGAAATCAGACGAAGAAACCACTGGGATCACAATGCTATTTAGCAGATCGCCGATAAGATTTTGCCGCCTGCCAGGCATGTTTCATCTTCTCAATAAACTCCAACTTCTCTTCAGGTTGGACGTTCCACACATCTATAGCCGCAATAATCATGTCATAACGCATAGACGTATTATAAGGGCGAAGATAGCCCGCTATTCGTCCTTTTCCTTTGAGATAGTCCCAGAGATATACTAACTGAGTTTCATCATCTCGTGACATCCAGTCAAAATCTGTCAGAAAAAAATCATATTGCTCAAGCCAACGCTCATGCAGTTTTCTGAAATAAGAGATCTTATCTCCAAGTGAGCATGGAGCTTCATCAATATACCTCATCACACCATTGATGAGTTCACGCTCAGTTACCGGAGTGGGGTTGTACAGATCGGTACTTGCTCCCGCGTTCAGATAAAATCGGGAGAAAACACGTTTCGGTTTTTTCGAAGCAGTAGCCTGTGGATTTGTTATCAGATCCCAATCAATATCGTCCAGGTCGAAATTAAATTTAGAGAAATCAAGCTCTGTGAGGATATTATCGTTCATTAAAAGAGAATTAAAACCACCTGAACAACCGACGTCATTCCCCAATCCACCAAGTGTCAACCCTGCAGATTTTACTGGGTATTCGAAAATATAATGGTGAGCAAACCACGATGCTCTTGGTGAACCTTTGAAACAATCAAAATAATCTTTATCAATCAGTTGCAGGTCGGCCCATTCTTTAAGTGTTTTCCGCGCAGCTTTGATTCTGTCCTGATCGCCAAGAAAATGTCGTTCAAGTATCTGAGAGATCAAACGTCGAAAATCATCCGGCGTATCATAAGTACTGCACAGTAACGAGTGATCTGTATTGAAAAAACTATCCAGCGCTTTTAGGTACATTATCTCGCTGCGGATCATATCGTAATGCAACATCGTCTCTTCCCTCTGCTTCTGACTCCCAAAAACAGATTAGCATGAGTACCTTTTTGTGTGGTGGAGTCTAGTCACAGACCTGAAGAATGACTGATTTTTAACTGATATCCTGCTGATTTTATTGTGATAATGCTCTGACTTATTACTGCGTTATTCCTGTGGTTTTACTCTACGAATCTCCTCTGTTCACCTCATTAGAATCGTTCAACAGCAGATATGAACATTTGGGTTTTTAGTATAATTAAGGGGCACTTCCTGTTTCTATACCACCCTGTTCACAACGCCTTCCCCCAATCATTAACCCTGTCTGTCATCCCCTGGATACACAGTTCCCTGTATCTGCCATATCTCCGCTTCTCTTAAAAATTACATCTCATCCCAATCCTTTGTACTCCACCTGACAAAGGATAAATCAATGCACACACCTTACCCTTTCAATTCCAGATACACGATGAACTGGTTTCTACTGTCTCTACTCAATGACCACCTGAATCAGCTACTGAACCGATACTCCCGAATACAGGCACTCAGACTCGACCTGTTCTATCAGAAAGGTACAGAGCGTTATAAACGTCATTCATGGTATGAAACCGAGCGAGAGGTACGCATGCTGGTTGAACGCACCATGAAGCACACAAATCTGGCTGGGTATTTCTGGGTACTAGAGAATTCTGTAGACCACGGCTGCCATGCCCATATCGTGTTCTATCTCGACAGGCACCTTAACCAGGCTACCTACCCAATAGCTGAGAGAGTAGGAACAATATGGCGGGAAATAACGCGACGAGAAGGCTATTACAACCGCTGCGAATACAAACCCTCTTATGAAGTCAGTATTGATAGACCGGTGAACTACGATGATACCGAAGCCATTGATAACCTGCGCTACATTATCAGCTATCTCGCCAAAGAAGAGCAAAAGCACGGTCACTATCACTACGGAGCCAGTGAGGTACCGCCCCCCAGTGGACTGGGGCGTCCTCGCACGTTGTAACTTACGTTCTGCACTTTTTTACGTATCAATCCATTGATGTGGAAGGGCTGGTAGTAACGAGCAATCAACCACCAGCTCAGAATAATCCCACAATGGAAGACAGCATTATGACAGAACAAATTTCTTTGCTTGATAACCAACTGGTGGATATGCGGTTCCTCACGAAGCTAACGGGACTTACGGATAAATGGTTCTATAAGCTGATTAAAGATGGTGACTTCCCCAAACCAGTCAAACTGGGGCGCAGTTCTCGCTGGTTAAAGAGCGAAGTAGAAAACTGGCTTCAGGAACGCATTAACCAGTCCCGTAAATAACACCACTCTGACCTACCCCCCGGCAAAAAAATAACTATCCGACTCGTTCGGAGGTTTTCTGCTGTCTGTCATTAAAGCCAGAAGGAATATGAACAATGAAAGATTACAAACCACGTTACGAAGAACTTTATAAATATTATCAGGTCTGGTTGACTGATTTTACGAAGCTGACGGTCAGATCGGGTATGTGTCACCAGAATATCTACCACCATCATACCCTGACGGTTGGCAGCCTTAAGTTTCCGGGAGAGGAAGAGGTTATTGCTATTGTCCCCCAGTGCCTGCACCGGATTATTTATGGCAGAGCAGCAGCCCCACTGACTGTTAATGATGACCTGAGTGTCAGTTTATTTACCCAGGAGCATCTGCTGGCTCACCATCCAATGCTGGAGGGGGTTTTGCTGTCTGAGTGCGTGCGTTTAAAACAACGCCCTCTGGCAAATAAGCTCATCAGTCTGTTCCGCCAGTTCGGTGGTAGCGAGCTGCGTCTGAAGCTGGTCTGGCTGTGCTGGTACGATTTGATGCTGGGTAATTGCCTTGATGACTGGACCGACAACCTCAGGTTCAAAAAAGACAAGGAGATGGATATCTGGATCAATGACCGGCAGGCTGAAAACCCTGCGCTGACCAGTCTGATGGACGAGTATGTCTGCTTTGCATGGCGGACGACAGCGGAGCCACTGAATCAGGCTTCATCCATAGTCATGCAAGGGATTTGAGGGTTATTGGGGAGTGAAAATTAATTT
>NZ_SDFT01000031.1:0-7337 GCF_004916815.1 Pantoea sp. R102 | reverse complement strand
GTAGCGGCGCGATTCATCGCGCAACCGTGCCTGCTGCTCCATCCCACAGACCGCACCCAACCGTAGCGGCGCGATTTATCGCGCTAAACATTGCGCCGTATCAATTCAGCGGGTTACAGCTTTGTAAATAGTAATGAGAACCACTATCACTTCGGTCGGTTTTTTTGCTATGATCCGCGCTTCAATCGTGAACGGTGCAACAGAAGTCGGAGACGCAGCGTGGTAGCCAGTGACTTGATGCAAACGGACCTCTCCGTTTGGGGCATGTATCAGCATGCCGATATCGTGGTAAAAATTGTGATGATCGGCCTGTTGCTGGCCTCGGTCGTTACCTGGGCGATTTTCTTTGGCAAATACGCGGAGCTGAGCGGGGCGAAACGTCGCCTGAAGCGTGAACAGCTGGCGCTGGGCGAAGCGCGCTCACTGAATGACGCGTATCGCGCTGCCGAAAACTTCAAAGCCAACAGCCACAGCGCCGTGCTGCTCGCCGACACGCGTAACGAACTGGAACTCTCCGCCGGCAGCGAAGACCTCGACGGCATCAAAGAGCGCACCAGCTTCCGCCTCGAACGCCGCGTCGCAGGCTTCAGCCGCCACGCCGGTCGCGGCAATGGTTTCCTCGCCACCATTGGTTCCGTCGCCCCGTTTATCGGTCTGTTCGGCACCGTGTGGGGCATCATGAACAGCTTTATTGGTATCGCGAAAACCCAGACCACCAACCTCGCGGTGGTTGCTCCGGGCATCGCGGAAGCGCTGCTGGCGACGGCGATTGGCCTGGTGGCGGCAATCCCGGCAGTGGTGATCTATAACGTCTTCGCCCGCATGATTGCCAGCTACAAAGCCTCGCTGGGCGACGTGGCGGCGCAGGTGCTGCTGCTGCAGAGCCGCGATCTGGACCTCGGCAACGTCGATACCGCAAAAGAAGTTAACCGTCCGGCGGCGGCCCAGAAACTGCGCGTAGGATAAGTATTATGGCGATGCGTTTAAACGATGATGCGGTCGGCGATGGCGAAATGCACGAAATCAACGTGACGCCGTTTATCGACGTCATGCTGGTGCTGCTGATCATCTTCATGGTCGCCGCGCCGCTCGCCACGGTGGATGTGCGCGTCAATCTGCCTGCTTCCACCAGCGCGCCACAGCCGCGTCCGGAGAAGCCGGTTTATCTGTCGATCAAAGCGGATAAACAGATTTACATCGGTAACGATGCGGTGACCAAAGAGACGCTGGTGAATGCGCTCACCGCGCAAACCGAAGGCAACAAAGAGACCACCATCTTCTTCCAGGCGGACAAATCGGTCGATTATGAAACGCTGATGTCGGTGATGGATCAGCTGCGTGAAGCGGGTTATCTGAAGATTGGTTTGATGGGCATGGAGACGGTGAAGAAATAGTTTCACCGGCGTAATACCAGCACCATATCTGTAGGGTCGTCATTCATGACGACCTTTTTTATTATGGCGGCCCGAGCAGGCCGCCATGTCATTATGCGGTGGCAAACTGCGGTTAAACCAGATTCACCGTTACGCCGTCCTGCACCAGCAGTTCCGCGTCGCCGTGGCTGAACACATGGTACTGGTTGCCAGCGATGGTCACGGTGCCGGTTTGCTGCGTCCAGCCCTTCTGCTCGCTGCCTTCAGGCAGGATATCTTCGAGACGTACGGTATCGCCCTGGTTGCCGTTGACCATTAACTGGGTTTTGCCGTCGTCAATGAAATGATCCTTTTGGCCTTTGGATAGGACATCTTCCATGGAGAAATCTTTGAGAATGTTTTCGCTGTTAAAATCAAATACTGAAGATGCATTGTCTTCAATATCTGTTATTGAGTTGATTTGTTTATTCCATGCGAAGTTATCAAAGAAAAGGCCGTTCACATTCATAACCTTGATGTCAAAATAACTTATTATTTTATCTTCAAAGTAAAATTCTTTATGGTGTACTCCATCTCGAGGTGCGGTTATTTTTTCCTGGCTGATGAGTCGGCCATCTTTATCATAAAATGAGATAGAGAAATAGCCACCATGCCCATGAGCAAAATCTAGTTCAAATTTTTTTGAATCGGGTATTGTGAACCTAATATCTGCACCATAAGCGATATAAAGGTTATGGCTTCCGTCAAAGTAGTTGTAATTGGATAAGTAGGCATATCCATAATTCGAGCGAAAAGAGAAACCATTGTCAAATACATAGGTTTCATACATGCTAAAATTTTTCCCAATAGCTTCGAAGGTTTTAGGAAGAAATTCATTTAAATGGGCCGGAATGTAGTCAAAGTTACACCCTGACATAACATATTCTTTTGTTTCAACATGGATAACATAACCAGCGCTTTTTTCGGTACTCCCCTGAGTCTTTGAGGAAAATGTCCACTTTCCAATTTCAAGCTGGCCTGGCGTATAAGACCAGTTCCCTTTGTAATCTGCCTGAACCGATGCAGTATGCGTAACAGTGTTATCCGTAAACTCAATAATAACGATGCTGTTTGCTTCAGCCTTTCCTGACAGGGTAGGTGTGGTGTCGTCGGTGAAACCGCCATTTTTAATCACGCCATGATAAAGACCGGCATCGTCCCATGCTGAATGAATTGCCGGAACGATGCTGCCTGATGCCGCAATGGTCAGTTCAAATAGTTTGCCATTCGTATCCCGCGTAGCAGAGGCTCCCGCCTGAAATTCATATTTGCCGGATGTCAGACGTGGCGCGTCGTATTGCCAGCGGCCGTCGGCACCTGCGATGACGCTGCCCAGTAACTGCCAGGTGCCAAGTGTATTACGGTTATGGATATAAACGATGCTGTTCGACTCGGCGCGGCCATGCAGATCTAACATTTGGTCATCGGTAATGGCGCCGTTACCGAGCATGCCAGTATATAAACCAAAATCGTCCCAGGCATGAGTAATTTCTGTCTTCGTGGACGCAGAAAGATTAATATCCAGGGTAAATTCATCACTCCAGCCGCTGCCAGCGTTAGCGCGGAATTCCCAACTTCCGGCACCCAGCGCCGGGTTTGGCGTCCAGACCCAGTGGGTACCGTCCATCACTGCGTTGCCGCCGTCAACCCACTCGCCCCGCGCATTTCGGTACTGGATGCGCACCGTACTGCCTCCCGCTGCGGTGCCATGCAGCTCCGGCATGGTGTCATCAGTCAGTCCGCCGCTTTTCAATTCGCCAGTTGCATTGCCGACATTATCTATTGCGTGAGTGATTTCCAGAATGGCGCCGGGATCGGGCGGGGTTGAGCCATCTTTTCCGATGATGATACTAAAAACATCCGAAACCTCACCCTCGCGCACCTTACCGGCAAAGGTTTCACTCGCCACCAGCGTTAAATCATGCTGGCCGTCGGTGAGGTCAATTTCTGGCTCGATCTTCCACATCCCGGTATTTTCATCCGCTTTGGCGCTGCCGATAACCGTATCACCTTCCTTCAGGTAAACAATCACGCCTTTTTCCGCGATACCGGTCAGGGTGGGGCGGCGGTCGTCGGTCATCTTGCCAGAATCGAAGCTGCCGGTGATGTCACCCTGATCGTCGTACATGTTCAGCAGCGTCGGCGCTACTGGCGGCGTGGTATCAACAATCAGCGTACGCAGACTGGGCGTACTGACGTTGCCGGCCTTATCAACCGACTGGAAAGACATGTTGTAGTAACCATCCTCCAGCGGCGTTGCAGGTGTCCAGCTCCAGTAGCCATTGGCAGGGTCGATATCTACCGAAAAGGTCTCTTTGCCGACGGTAATCAGCATGGTGCCGCCCTTACCGATTTCTGAATTTGCATAGCCAAAAAACGTGGGGGTGTTGGTGTCGCGCTCGAGGTATTTCACCTCTTCATAATTGAACAGTTCCATGGAGATTATTCCTGTGTTTTTTACGTCGGGTCCACCGCAGCGAGGGCCGCTGCGCCTTGTTACAGAGAGCGCATTTTGTAATAGATGATGTAACACGCCGTATGAGATACGTCCCGAAGGGAGAAAAATCCGAACGGATTAAAAACAGAGGAAAAGGAGAAGATGATGCCGTGCTGCGCACACGGCATCGGGGGATTACACCAGCTCGATTTTCACGCCGTCCTGCACCAGCAGTTCCGCATCGCCGTGGCTGAACACGTGGTACTGGCTGCCGGCGATGGTCACGGTGCCGGCCTGCTCGGTCCAGCCTTCCTGCTCGCTGCCCTCAGGCAGGATATCTTCCAGACGTACGGTATCGCCCTGGTTACCGTTGACCATTAGTTGGGTTTTGCCGTCATCGATGAAGAGATCCTTTTGGCCTTTGGATAAAATATCTTCTATCGAAAAGTCTTTGTGAATGTCTTCACTATTAGAATCATAAATTGAGGGGAAGTTGTACTCGAGATTATTCAATGACATATTTTCCTTGTTCCACACAAAATTGTCAAAATACAAGCCCAGGTCATCGTGTACCTCAATTAAAAAACTACTGATTACCTCACCTTCAAAGGAAAACTGTTTATGATATGGTCCATTATTAGGGACGTTTACGTTTTGATGGTTTATAAGTCGGCCCTCTGGGCCATAGAAATAAATGGTAAAATATCCATTTTTTCCATAAGCAACATCGAAATCAATCGTTTTTGAGTCAGGAATATTTATTTCAATTCTAGCTCCATTGTTCATGAATAGATTATTGCTTCCGTTATGGAAAGTGTTAATGCTAGATATGCAACTACTGCCTGATATGGCTTTAAGGAAAAAACCATTATCAAATTCATATGAGTAGTTATAATTGAAATTCTTACCATAAGATGAAACTTTAGGTGGAAGGAATTCATTCAAGTTTTCAGGGAGATAATTGAAGTTACATTCTGAATGAGAATATTCTCTGTTTTCAATATTGATAACGAAACCCTTGCTTTTTTCACTCGCTCCCTGCGTTTCAGCTGAAAACGTCCAGGTTCCAATTTCAAGCTGCCCCGGCGTATAAGACCAGTTCCCTTTGTAATCTGCCTGAACCGACGCAGTATGTGTAACATTATTATTCGTAAATTCAATAATAACGATACTGTTTGCTTCAGCCTTTCCTGACAGAGTCGGTGTTGTATCATCGGTGAAACCGCCACTTTTAATCACGCCATGATAATGACCGGAATCGTCCCATGCTGAATGAATTGCCGGAACAATGCTGCCTGATGCCGCAATGGTCAGTTCAAACGGTTTGCCATTCGTATCCCGCGTAGCAGAGGCTCCCGCCTGAAATTCATATTTGCCGGATGTCAGACGTGGCGCGTCGTATTGCCAGCGGCCATCTTCATCTGCAATTACGCTACCCAACAATTCCCAGGTGCCGAGCGTATTACGATTATGGATGTAAACGACGCTGTTCGATTCGGCGCGGCCATACAGATTTAACGTCGGGTCATCAGTGATAGCCCCGTTGCCAAGCATACCGGTATATAAACCATAATCGTCCCAGGCATGAGTAATCTCTGCCTGCGCTGATGCGGAGAGATCAATTTCCAGGATGAATTCATCACTCCAGCCGCTACCAGCGTTAGCGCGAAATTCCCAACTTCCGGCATCCAGCGCCGGGTTTGGCGTCCAGACCCAATGGGTGCCGTCCATCACTGCGTTGCCACCGTCAACCCACTCACCGCGGTCATTTCGATACTGGATGCGGACCGTACTGCCTTCCGCAGCGGTACCATGCAATTCCGGCATGGTGTCGTCAGTCAGACCACCACTTTTCAATGAACCGGTCACGCTGCCGACGTTATCCAGTGCATGAGTGATTTCAACCGATTCACCTGGATTCGTGGGTGGCAATTCATCCTTGCCAATAGTTATGCTGAACGCATCAGACTTTTCGCTCTCGCGTACCTTACCGGCGAAGGTTTCCGCCGCCACCAGCGTCAGGTTATGACGGCCATCCGCCAGATCCACCGTCGGCTCCAGCGTCCACAGGCCGGTTTTTTCGTCGGCTTTGGCGCTGCCGATAACGGTGTTGCCTTCTTTCAGGTACACCACGGTGCCTTTTTCGGCGATGCCGGTCAGGGTCGGGCGGCGGTCGTCGGTCATTTTGCCCGCATCGAAGCTGCCGGTGATGGAGCCCTGATCGTCATACAGGTTAAGCAGGGTTGGTGCGACCGGCGGCGTGGTGTCGACGATCAGCGTGCGCTGCGTCGGCGTACTGAGGTTACCGGCGGTGTCGATGGTCATAAAGGAGAGGCTGTATTCACCGTCGGTCAGCGCTTCCGGTGGCGTCCACTTCCAGCTGCCGTCCTGCGGGTTGATGTCGACAAAGAAATTCCTGTCGCCAAGCGTAATCATTACCTGGCCGCCTTTGCCCACTTCTGAATCGATTTTACCGAAAAACGTTGGGTTGTTGGTGTCGCGCTCGAGGTACTTCACCTCTTTAAAATCAAACAGATCCATGGAATTTTTCCTGTGTTTTACGTTGGGTCTATTGCAGCAAAGCCCGCTGCGCCTGGTTATAAAGGGCGCATTTTGTAATAGATGACGTAAAACGCTGTATGAGACCTGTCCCGAAGGGAGAAAAGTCCGAGCGGGTTAAAAGCCGGGGAAAGAGAGCGGGGTGATGCCGTGCTACGCGCACGGCATCGGGGAGTTATACCAGTTGCAATTGCACGCCGTCCTGCACCAGCAGTTCGGCGTCGCCGTGGTTCCAGACGTGGTATTGCGTGCCGGCAATGGTCAGGGTGCCGGTCTGCTGCGTCCAGCCATCAACCGCTTCGCCTGCTGGCAGAATATCCTGCAGCTGCACGCTGTCGCCCGGCTTGCCGTTCACCAGCAGCTGGGTGCTGTCATCCTCAATGAACAGCCCTTTGCCACCTTCGCTCAGCAGTTGGTGCAGCGTCAGCGCGTCCGGCTGGGCTTCATCCTGCGCCTGCTGATCGAACGCGGCGTCAGGGCTGACGTCGAGCACGAATTTGCTGCTCCAGTTGCTCTTCATCTCGCCGGTCGAGGCGCGCGCCTGATATTCCCACACGCCAGGCTGATGCAGATACGGCGAGGTGAAGCTCCACTTGCCGTCGGCATCGACCAGCACGCTGCCGGCGTGGCGCAAGCCTTCACCCTGCACGCCATATTCGATCTCAATCACCTGGCCCGGCGTGCCGCTGCCGTGCAGCGTTGGCGTGGTGTCATCGGTTAAGTCGTGCTGATAAACCGGCCCCTGCAGCGGGCCCGCGTTGTCCCAGGCGTAGTCGATGGTCGGTTCCAGCGGCGCGCCGGGGATCACCAGCAGCTCGAACTTATCGCTCCACGCGCTGGCTTTGCCATCGGCCACGCCGCGTGAGCGGAAACCCCATTCGCCAAAATAGGTCAGTTCAAAGCCGGCGAATTGCCAGTTGCCCTGCGCA
>NZ_SDFT01000313.1:0-1143 GCF_004916815.1 Pantoea sp. R102 | reverse complement strand
TGGTCACCGGCGTGCTGCCGTTGTTATTGCTGGCCGTCAGCGTCAGATCGTCCGGCGCCAGGGTATCAACGATCACCGTCGCGCTGGTGCTGGTGCTGACGTTGCCCGCCGCATCGGTCACCGAAACGCTCAGAGTGTGCGAACCTTCAATCAGCGCTGTCGCTGGCGTGTAGCTCCAGTTGCCGCCGGACGGCACGGTCAGCGTGGTCAGCACATCACCATTGTTGAGGATGGTGACCGTGCTGCCCGCTTCCGCTACGCCGCTCAGGGTTGGCGTGGCATCGCTGCTGTAGCCGCCGTTAAGCACCGGCTGCGCGGTATCATCGTTGGTGATGACCAGCGTCGAAGCGTTCGGTGCGATGCTGTCCACAGTGAAGCTAAGCGCCGGGGTGCGGACGCTGCTGTTACCTGCCGCATCGCTGACGCCCACGCTCAGCGCGTGCGCCCCTTCGCTCAATGCAGGCGGGGTCAGCGTCCAGCTTCCCCCTGCGCTCACCACCACCGACGCGATAGCGCTGTTGCCATCGTACACCGTGACCAGGCTGCCCACTTCGGCGCTGCCGCTGAGTACCGGCGTGTTGTCATTGATGACGCTGCCGTCGCTAATAGGCACCGCCGTGCCGCTGCGATCGTTGCTGATTACCACTTCAGCGGCCACCGCCGGCGCGGTGATATCCACGGTGAAGCCGAGGGTAGCCGATGGCGTCCCCTCATCACCGCCAGGGTTTTGCGCGGTGATGTAGTAGGCGTAGCTGCCTTCAGCCAGCGTCGGCGTATAGCTCCACTGGCCGTTAGCATCCGCCGTAACGCTGGTGATTACCGCATCCGTGTTTGCGTCATAAATACGAATCAGCTGACCGGCTTCGGCAGAGCCGCTGAGCGTTGGCGTGGTGTCGCGGGTTACCGCGCCGTCTGCCAGCGTCACCAGCGTCATGCCCGTGTCGTCAGTGATTTGCAGCGTCGAGGTGGCTGGCGGCAGATCGGCCTGCACGTTAAGGCTGAACGCCGGCGTCGCCGTGCTGACGTTGCCCGCCGCATCGGTGACGGTGACGGTGAAGCTGTGAGGTCCGTTGTTGAGCGCCGCGGTCGTAAAGCTCCAGGCCCCGCCCGAGCCGACCAGCGCAGTGCCCAGCAGCGTGGTGC
>NZ_SDFT01000312.1:0-2283 GCF_004916815.1 Pantoea sp. R102 | reverse complement strand
GGTGCTGGTGGCGCTGCTGGTGTGCCTGATTCCCACCACCATCGGCGGACTGCTGTCGGCGATTGGCGTGGCGGGCATGAGCCGCATGCTGGGAGCCAATGTGATTGCCACCAGCGGGCGCGCCGTGGAGGCCGCCGGTGATGTGGATGTGCTGATGCTGGACAAAACCGGCACCATCACGCTCGGTAACCGCCAGGCGACGCAGTTCCTGCCCGCGCCGGGCGTCAGCGAGCAGCAGCTGGCCGACGCGGCGCAGCTGGCATCGCTGGCCGATGAAACGCCGGAAGGGCGCAGCATCGTGGTGTTGGCGAAGCAGAAATTTAACCTGCGCGAACGCGATCTCAGCAGCATGGGCGCCAGCTTTATCCCGTTCTCCGCGCAGACGCGCATGAGCGGCGTCAACGTGCAGGATCGCCTGATCCGCAAAGGCGCGGTCGACGCGGTACGTCGTCATATCGAAGCCAGCCACGGCAGCTTCCCGGCTGAGGTTAATGCCCGGGTGGAAGAGGTGGCGCGCGCCGGCGGTACGCCGCTGGTGGTGGCCGAAGGCGCGCAGGTGCTGGGCGTGGTGGCGTTAAAGGACATCGTTAAAGGCGGCATTAAGGAACGTTTCGCCGAGCTGCGCAAGATGGGCATCAAAACGGTGATGATCACCGGTGATAACCCGTTAACCGCCGCGGCGATTGCGGCGGAAGCCGGTGTCGATGACTTCCTGTCGGAAGCGACGCCGGAAGCCAAGCTGGCGCTGATTCGCCAGTATCAGGCGGAAGGGCGCCTGGTGGCGATGACCGGCGATGGCACCAACGATGCGCCCGCGCTGGCGCAGGCTGACGTGGCGGTGGCGATGAACTCCGGTACCCAGGCTGCGAAAGAGGCGGGCAACATGGTCGATCTTGACTCCAACCCGACCAAACTGCTGGAAGTGGTGCACATCGGCAAACAGATGCTGATGACGCGCGGTTCGCTTACCACCTTCAGTATCGCCAACGATGTGGCGAAATACTTCGCCATCATCCCGGCGGCGTTTGCCGTGACCTATCCGCAGCTCAATATGCTGAACGTGATGGCGCTGCATTCACCGGCCTCGGCGATTCTGTCGGCGGTGATCTTCAACGCGCTGGTGATTGTGTTTTTGATTCCGCTGGCGCTGAAAGGGGTGAGCTATCGGCCGATGAGCGCGGCAGCGCTGCTGCGCCGCAATCTGTGGATTTATGGCGCAGGCGGTTTAGTGGTGCCGTTTATTGGCATTAAAGCGATCGACCTGCTGCTGACGCTGTCGGGCCTGGTGTAAGGAGAAGAGAAATGAGTCAGTTACGTCCGGCTATAGTATTGTTAGTGCTGCTTACCCTGCTGACCGGCGCAGTCTATCCGCTGCTGACCACCGGCCTGGCGCAGTGGTGGTTTCCGTCACAGGCCAGCGGTTCGCTGATTGAGCGCGACGGCGCGGTGCGTGGCTCAGAGCAGATCGGTCAGGCGTTCAGCCAGCCGGGGCACTTCTGGGGCCGTCCATCGGCCACCAGCGACGTGCCGTACAACGCGCAGGCGTCAGGCGGCAGCAACCTTGCCGCCAGTAATCCGGCGCTGGATAAAGCGGTGGCGGAGCGGGTGGCTGCGCTGCGCGCTGCCAATCCGCAGGCGCCGGCAGCGGTGCCGGTGGAGCTGGTAACCGCTTCAGGCAGCGGCCTGGATCCGGATATCTCCCCTGAAGCGGCGCTGTGGCAGGCACCGCGCGTTGCGGCAGCGCGCAATATGACGCTGAAAGACGTCGAGGCGCTGATTGCGCGCAACACCGAGCGCCCGCTGCTGCCGTTTATCGGCGAAGAAACGGTGAACGTGCTGCGGCTGAATATGGCGCTGGATGATTTGCAGGGATGAGGTGAATTCGGTGCGCATGAATGCGCACCCTACAACGTAGGGTCGCCATTTATGGCGACCGTTTCGATATACGCACCACAGCGTAACGCCATTTATGGCGACCGTTTCGATGCACGCACCACAGCGTAACGCCATTCATGGCGACCGTTTCATTGTTCGTACGGAACTCAATATTTGAACGACATACACGACGAATTACCGCGCCCCGATCCCGATGCCCTGCTGCTCAATCACAGCGACAGCCATCGCGGTAAACTGAAAATCTACTTCGGCGCCTGTGCGGGCGTAGGGAAAACCTACGCCATGCTGCAGGAGGCGCAGCGCCTGCGTGCGCAGGGGCTGGACGTGCTGGCTGGCGTGGTCGAAACCCACGGCCGTGAAGAGACCGCCGCGCTGCTGCAGGGGCTG
>NZ_SDFT01000311.1:0-1036 GCF_004916815.1 Pantoea sp. R102 | reverse complement strand
TATCTCTCTGGCACAGACTGCTGAAGGCGCGCTGTCCGAGATCAACAACAACCTGCAGCGTGTGCGTGACCTGACCGTGCAGGCGCAGAACAGCTCCAACTCGGCTTCAGACATCGACTCCATCCAGGCTGAAGTTAACCAGCGTATGGAAGAGATCAACCGCGTTACTGCACAAACTGATTTCAACGGTATCAAAGTACTGAACACCGGTTCTGGTTCTAAAGATTACAGCTTCCAGGTGGGTTCAAAAGACGCCGAGACTATCTCCATTACTATTAGCTCAAGTAACGGTTATAACCTGGCGAAAGCAGGGGCTACTGGTACTGCACTGAACACCCGTACTATGGGCACTGGCGATACAGTTAACGGTACTGCTCGTGCAACTCAGGCAGTAGGTTTTGACGTACTTAAAGGCTCTGTAAGTGCTTCTGGTACCGCAGCCGGCACAACACCGCTGGCTGATATTGATGCTGCCATCAAATCTGTCGATTCACAGCGCAGCCTGCTGGGTGCCTCGCAGAACCGCTTTGAATCTACCATTACCAACCTGAATAACACGGTGAACAACCTCTCAGCTGCGCGCAGCCGTATTCAGGATTCTGACTACGCGACCGAAGTGTCGAACATGTCGCGCGCGCAGATCCTGCAGCAGGCAGGTTCCTCGGTGCTGGCTCAGGCCAACCAGGTACCACAGACCATGCTGTCATTGCTGCGCTAATCGCCAGCACCATAAAAAACGGAGCCAATGTGCTCCGTTTTTTTTGGCCGTTGTTCTTGGCTTTTATTCAGCTTAATCTTCTATTCATATGTCTGGATTAATTTTTAAATTCTTTGGCATTCTTTTATTAAAGATAGTGAAGTTTTCCCGGATGGTGTCGATAACTTTTATACGGTGAGTAACCGCAGGCCTGAAGGGCTGAATCCACTTACTTAATAAAGGATATTTGCTATGGCAGTGATTAATACCAATACATTATCGCTGGTTACCCAGAACAACCTGAACAAATCTCAGTCTTCTCTGGGCACGGCGATTGAG
>NZ_SDFT01000310.1:0-1006 GCF_004916815.1 Pantoea sp. R102 | reverse complement strand
CACCAGCAGCGTCAGCGCGGCACCCAGCACGCCGGCCGGCAGCAGCCAGGCGACCGCGTTGCCGGGCACAAAGAACAACATGACCACCACCCCGCAGGCCGCTCCGGAGCTGATGCCCAGCACTTCCGGACTGGCCATCGGATTACCGGTCAGGCGCTGAATCAGCACCCCGGCGACGCCCAGCATCGTGCCGACCACCAGCGCCGCCAGCACGCGCGGCACGCGCCACGGCAGCAGCTGTTGCAGCATATCGCCGCTGACCCACGTCCAGCCGTGTGCGTCGCGCCCAAACGCAATGCCCGCCAGACTGCACAGCGCCAGAATCATCACGCCCGCCAGACACCAGCGCAGCACGGCCTGCCGCTCCTGCGGCACTGTGTCGCCAGCATTCATCGCCGGCGGCAGCGAGCCCGTGCGCAGACGCGGCAGCAGCCACAGCAGAATCGGCACGCCAATCAGCGCGGTAGCCGTCCCGGTTGACACTTCACGCCAGTGCGCAGTCAGCCACAGCACGCACTGATCGGCCAGCCACAGCAGCAGTGCGCCAATCAGCGGCGCCAGCAGCAAGCGGCTCAGCAGACGACGCGCCCCCAGCATCTTCGCCAGCAGCGGCGCGAACAGCCCGATAAAGCCGATGATACCGGCGACGTTAACCAGCTGCGCACTGAGCAGGATCGCCAGCGCCAGCGCGGCAATGCGCGCCGCCGACAGCGCCAGACCGAGGTTTTTTGCCACGCCATCATCCAGCCCCATCAACGTCAGCGGACGCAACAGCGCCAGCGCCAGTGCGAACGCCAGCAGCAGGCGCGGCCACAGCAGCGCCACGTTGTGGCCGTCGAGCTGGTTCAGCGCGCCGGTGCTCCACAGAAACATGTTTTGCAGCTGATCGTGATTGAAGATGGCAAAGATTTGATTAACCGCGCCGGCGTACAGACTCAGTACCAGACCGGCCAGGATCAGCGTCACCGGCGACAGACGCTTGCCCCAGGCGATGCCAAACACCAGC
>NZ_SDFT01000030.1:0-18862 GCF_004916815.1 Pantoea sp. R102 | reverse complement strand
CTGGTGGAAGCGGAGCTGTGGTTATCGTTCCTGTATGCCAGCTATAACGGCGCGATGGTGGTGTATCTGGCGGAGATCATGCCCGCTGAAGTACGTGCTTCGGGCTTTTCGCTGGCTTACAGCCTGGCGGACAAGCTACGGCACCAAAAAGGGGCAACCGGACGCGCCGGCATGGTGCAAAGCCTGCTGCAGGAGTTCTCGCTCTCGTCGCAGGAAGGCGTGGCGCTGATGTGCTTGGCGGAAGCGCTGCTGCGTATTCCTGACAAGCCCACCCGCGATGCGCTGATCCGCGATAAAATCAGCAACGGCAACTGGCAGTCCCATCTGGGCCGCAGCCCGTCGATGTTCGTCAACGCCGCCACCTGGGGCCTGCTTTTTACCGGTCGTCTGGTCTCCACGCACAATGAAGCCAACCTGTCTAAATCGCTGAACCGCATCATCGGCAAGAGCGGCGAACCGCTGATCCGCAAAGGCGTGGATATGGCGATGCGCCTGATGGGCGAACAGTTTGTCACTGGCGAAACCATCGCCGAGGCGCTGGCCAACGCGCGCAAGCTGGAAGAGAAAGGCTTTCGCTACTCGTATGACATGCTGGGCGAAGCGGCACTCACCGCCAGCGATGCCAAAGCCTATCTGATCTCCTATCAGCAGGCGATTCACGCTATTGGTAAAGCCTCCAACGGACGCGGCATTTATGAAGGTCCGGGCATTTCCATCAAGCTGTCGGCACTGCATCCGCGCTACAGCCGCGCGCAGTATGAGCGGGTGATGGAAGAGCTTTATCCGATCCTGAAATCGCTGACGCTGCTGGCGCGCTCGTATGACATCGGCATCAACATCGATGCTGAAGAAGCCGATCGCCTGGAGCTGTCGCTCGATCTGCTGGAAAAACTCTGTTTTGAGCCGGAGCTGGAAGGCTGGAACGGCATCGGTTTCGTGATTCAGGCTTATCAGAAGCGCTGCCCGTTTGTGATTGATGCGCTGGTGGATCTGGCGCAGCGCAGCCGCCGTCGTCTGATGATCCGTCTGGTGAAAGGCGCTTACTGGGATAGCGAAATCAAACGCGCGCAGATGGAAGGCCTTGAAGGCTATCCGGTTTATACCCGCAAGGTGTATACCGACATCTCCTACCTCGCCTGCGCGCGTAAACTGCTGGCGGTGCCTAACCTGATTTATCCGCAGTTTGCCACCCACAACGCCCATACCCTGGCGGCGATCTACCAGCTGGCGGGCAACAACTACTATCCTGGCCAGTACGAGTTCCAGTGCCTGCACGGCATGGGCGAACCGCTGTACGAGCAGGTGGTGGGCAAAGTGGCCGACGGCAAGCTGAACCGGCCGTGCCGGATTTATGCGCCGGTCGGTACCCACGAAACGCTGCTGGCCTACCTGGTGCGTCGCCTGCTGGAAAACGGCGCCAATACCTCGTTCGTCAACCGCATCGCTGACAACACGCTGCCGATTGACGAGCTGGTGGCCGACCCGGTGGCTGCGGTGGAGAAAATGGGTGTCGCAGAAGGCGCCATTGGCCTGCCGCATCCGAAGATTCCGCTGCCGCGCGATCTGTATGGCGACAAGCGTGTTAACTCTGCCGGTCTGGATCTGGCCAACGAACACCGCCTGGCGTCGCTCTCCAGCGCCCTGCTCTCCAGCGCCAGCCAGCCGTGGCAGGCTCAGCCGATCATTGATGGCGAGCTGGGTAGCGGCAGCAGCCGCGCGGTGATCAACCCGGCCACGCCGGCGGATATCGTCGGTAGCGTGCGGGAAGCCACCCCTGAAGAGGTCTCCTGTGCGCTGGATGCCGCGGTGAATGCCGGACCGATCTGGTTCGCCACGCCGCCGCAGGAGCGCGCCGCGA
Organism: Pantoea sp. R102; assembly: GCF_004916815.1. Taxonomy (NCBI): domain Bacteria; kingdom Pseudomonadati; phylum Pseudomonadota; class Gammaproteobacteria; order Enterobacterales; family Erwiniaceae; genus Pantoea; species Pantoea sp. R102. The sequence continues at coordinate 17,004 of NZ_SDFT01000030.1, read as the reverse complement.
TCCTCGAACGTGCCGCCCAGACGATGGAAGACCAGATGCAGCAGCTGATTGGTTTGCTGGTGCGTGAGGCGGGTAAAACCTACAACAACGCCATTGCCGAAGTGCGCGAAGCGGTGGACTTCCTCTATTACTACGCCGGCATGGTGCGTGACGATTTCGATAACGAAACCCATCGCCCGCTCGGTCCGGTAGTGTGCATCAGCCCGTGGAACTTCCCGCTGGCGATCTTCACCGGCCAGATTGCCGCCGCCCTGGCAGCAGGCAACAGCGTGCTGGCGAAACCCGCCGAGCAGACGCCGCTGATTGCCGCGCAGGCGGTGCAGATCATGCTGGATGCCGGCGTACCGGCCGGCGTGCTGCAACTGCTGCCCGGTCAGGGCGAAACGGTGGGTGCGCAGCTGACCGGCGACGAGCGGGTGCGCGGCGTGATGTTCACCGGCTCAACCGCAGTCGCCACCCTGCTGCAGCGCAACCTGGCTGGCCGTCTCGATCCGCAGGGTCGCCCGACGCCGCTGATCGCCGAAACCGGCGGCATGAACGCCATGATCGTCGACTCTTCAGCGCTGACCGAACAGGTGGTGGTGGATATCGTGGCGTCCGCGTTTGACAGCGCCGGCCAGCGCTGCTCGGCGCTGCGTCTGCTGTGCATCCAGGACGATGTGGCTGACCACACGCTGAAGATGCTGCGTGGTGCCATGGCCGAATGCCGCATGGGCAATCCGGAGCGTCTGTCGACCGACGTCGGTCCGGTGATCGACGCTGAAGCCAAAGCCAACATCGAGCGCCATATCCAGGCGATGCGCAATAAAGGCTTCAAAGTGTATCAGGCGGTGCAGGAGCATGCGCAGGACAGCAAAGAGTGGCACAGCGGCACCTTTATCAAACCGACGCTGATTGAGCTCGATCAGGTGAGCGATCTGGATAAAGAGGTGTTCGGTCCGGTGCTGCACGTGGTGCGCTTTGCACGCAACAACCTGCCGCAGCTGATTGAGCAGATTAACGCTTCAGGCTATGGCCTGACGCTCGGCGTGCATACCCGTATCGACGAAACCATTGCGCAGGTGACGGCCGGGGCGAAAGTCGGCAACCTGTACGTTAACCGTAACATGGTCGGCGCGGTGGTCGGTGTGCAGCCGTTCGGCGGTGAAGGTCTGTCCGGCACCGGTCCGAAAGCCGGCGGTCCGCTCTATCTCTACCGCCTGCTGGCCAATCGTCCGGACGGTGCGCTGCGCATCACCTTTGATCGTCAGGATGCGGAGCGTCCGGTGGACAGCAGCGTGCGCGCCACGCTAATGAGCGCGCATCAGGCACTGCAGAGCTGGGCACAGGATAAGCCGGAGCTGCTGGCGCTGTGTCAGCGTTTCGATGCGCTGAGTCAGGCCGGGACCGTGCGACTGCTGCCGGGCCCGACCGGTGAGCGCAACACCTTTACATTGCTGCCGCGCGATCGGGTACTGTGTATCGCGGACAATCAGCAGGATGCGCTGATTCAGCTGGCGGCGGTCACCAGCGTCGGTAGCCAGGCACTGTGGCAGGATGACGAGCTGCATCGGACGCTGCGCCAGTCGCTGCCGGCCGCGGTGCAGGCGCGCATCACGCTGGCGAAAGATGTGCTGGCGGCGGAGTTTGATGCGGTGATCTATCACGGCGATGCCGATCAGCTGCGCAGCCTGTGCGAACAGATTGCCGCCCGCGAAGGCGCGATTGTGTCAGTGCAGGGCTTTGCCCGCGGCGAGACCAATCTGCTGCTGGAACGTCTGCTGATTGAGCGCTCGCTGAGCGTCAATACCGCGGCCGCCGGCGGCAACGCCAGCCTGATGACCATTGGTTAAGTAAAGCAGGATCGCCATGGATGGCGTAATGGAGATCGGTGAAGGACACCGCAAGTTGCAATAAGGCCGTAGCGGCGCTATTCATTGTGCGATGAATCGCGCCGCTACGAAATGTGCCCTCGTTTTTGTACCACTTTAAAACTTAACAGCGCACATCACGCCACCGACTTACTGCGTTTCAAACCAATCAGCGTCGGGAACACAAACAGCGACTGCCCCAGCCCGCGGTTGGTCAGCGACCACACCGCCATCGAACACAGCGAACAGATGCCGACAATTGCCAGCGGATAGAAGCACGCCCACAGCAGCGCGAACCACGCCTGCTCAAACAGATGATGGCGCTGCGCAAACAGAATCGCCGACATGCCGAAGAACTCAATAAAAATGCGGTGGATAACGTAGATCTGCAGCGTGTTGCGGCCAATCCAGTTGAAGTAACGCATGCTGAAGTGCGCGTTGAGCCAGCGGCACGCCGCCACGCTCACCAGCACCGCGATGATGCACATGAACAGGCTCTTATCGAGGCCAAAAATCACGTGCAGGCCGGACAGTGCGGCCAGCGCGGCCCACGGCAGAAGGTTCTCGCGGCGCAGCTGACTCAGGCGCAACATCAGCGGGCTCCAGAACGCGCCCAGCAGGAAGAACAGGAAGTACTGCGCCACGCTCTGCGGTCCCCAGTAGGGAATGATCTTCTCCACCGCCAGATAATTCAGCACCACCGCCGCCACCAGCAGCGCCATTTTGTGCTGACGGAAGATTTTGGCGCACAGGAAGTAGATCGCCAGACCGTACAGATACCACGAGGTGCTCATCGCCAGGAAGGTCAGCTTAAGGAACTCCAGCAGCGAACCGGCATAAGCCGCGTTGAGGTTCTGCGAGATACGCTGGCCGGTGATTTCAGTCGAAATGCCGACAATCGACCACCACTGAATAAAGCCCCACAGCACATAGAGATAGAACAGATTGGTAATGCGGCTGGTAAACACCTGTTTCCACGGCCGGTTGAGAATGCCGTTGGTGGCAAGCAGGCCGGAGACGAAGAAAAAGGCGGGCATACGCAACGGTGATAACACCGTATTAAACTGCACCCATATTTCCGCCGGGATCCAGCCGGCGCTGAGATATTTAACCGTGCCTTCAAAGCCCGGTAATACGGTGTGGTACAGCACCACCAGTAATATGCACACCCCTTTCAGGGTATTCACCCATGCAATATCTTCTTTCCTGGCGTTATTCATATTTTTGACTCCTGCTGCGGTGTAGGTCTTAAAGGAGAAGAATGAAGAAACAGGCAGTGAAGCCTTTATGGTTATTCAACGATTATTCAACAAGCAGCAGGGACTGACTCTAGCGAAACTCCTAAAACTTTTTCGCTGGTCCTGATATAACAATACTTTACAGTACCAGAGATAAACTGACCGCCCGGATTTTCGCCCGTGAACGACTGTTATTTAAGCATTCATGGCGTAATTTGACGGTGCGCCGCGCACGTATTGCCGCACGGAAATTAAGAACATTCCGCAGCGGAGTAAACCAGCATTAATTATATCGCCGGAAAATAAATTTAATAATGCGTCAAAAAGGTAAGCGCGGCATTTAATATTTTGCTAGCGGGGAAATAATTCGGGCCAGCGAACCGGCCCGGAGAGATTATTGATTGAGAAACTTGTCGAGAAATTGCCGGGTGCGTGCCTGCTGCGGATTACTGAACAGCGCTTTCGCCGGGCCCTGCTCCACAATACGCCCCTGATCCATAAAGATGGCGCGATCGGCGACGTCACGCGCGAAGCTCATCTCATGCGTAACGATCACCATAGTGCGTTTCTCCTGCGCCAGCGCGCGGATGGTGCTGAGCACCTCGCCCACCAGTTCAGGATCCAGCGCCGAGGTTGGCTCATCGAACAGAATCACCTGCGGATGCATCGCCAGCGCCCGGGCAATTGCGACGCGCTGCTGCTGACCGCCGGAAAGCCGGCGCGGGAAACTCTCTTCCTTACCGTGCAGACCGACCTTCTCCAGCAGCGTGCGTGCGCGCGCAATGGCTTCCGCCTTCGCTTCGCCTTTGACGATCACCGGCCCTTCAATGATGTTCTCCAGCACCGAACGGTGCGGGAACAGATTGAAGTTCTGGAACACAAAGCCGACCTGCTGGCGCAGTTGCCGCACTTTATCCTTCTGCTTGTGCAGGCCGAGGCTGGCGTCGATGCTGATGTCACCGACTTTGACCAGGCCGCTTTCCGGCACTTCCAGCAGATTAATACTGCGCAGCAGCGTGGTTTTGCCCGAACCGCTCGGACCGATGATCGCCACCACTTCGCCGGGCGCGACATCGAGATCGATACCGTGCAGCACCGTCTGGCCGTGAAACTGTTTCACCAGCTGACGGACTTCAATTGCACTCATCTTGCCTCCCGATCCTGACGATTGACGTGCGCTTCCAGCCGGTTTTGCAGCGCCGACAGCACCGTAGCCATCACCCAGTAAATCAGCGAGGCCGCCAGATACATGGTGAACACTTCCAGGGTGCGCGAAGTGATCAGCTGCGCCTGCCGGAACAGCTCCGGCACCTGAATGGTGGCCGCCAGCGAGGTATCTTTCACCAGGCTGATAAAGCTGTTACCGAGCGGTGGCAGTGCGGTGCGCGCCGCCTGCGGCAGAATAACGCGACGCAGCGTCTGCCACGGCGTCATGCCGATACTGGCGGCCGCTTCCCACTGACCGCGCTCAATAGCCGCAATCGCGCCACGCAGCGATTCCGAGGCATAGGCCGCGGTGTTGAGCGACAAACCAATCATCGCCGATGGAATCGGGTCGAGCTCAATGCCAAACTGCGGCAGACCGTAGTAGATCATAAACAGCTGGGCAATCAGCGGCGTGCCGCGAAAGATAGACACATAGAAACGCGCCAGCCAGTTAACCGGCCAGAAGCGTGACAGGCGCATCAGCGCCAGCACGAAGCCGAGTATCAGGCCGAAGAACATCCCGCCGATACTCAGCTGCAGCGTGAACAGCGCGCCCTTCAGCAGAAAAGGTGCTGAATCCAGCACCAGCTGTAAACTTTCCTGCATTATTTCGTGACGTCCGCGCCGAACCACTTCTCAGACAGCTTGCTCAGCGAGCCATCCTTCTGCATGTCGGCAATCGCACCATCAATCGCTTTCAGCAGCGATTCATTGCCTTTGCGCAGCGCCACGCCCGCTTCCAGACGGGAGAACGCCGGGCCAGCCACCGCCATGGTATTGCCGGTTTTCTTCACCAGATCCAGCGCGGCTAAGCGGTCAACCAGAATGGCATCAACGCGGCCTGAACGCAGATCCTGATATTTGGTTGGGTCATCATCATAGGTGCGGATATCGACGCCTTTGACGTTGTCGCGCAGCCACTGCTCATAGTTAGAACCGAGACCCACGCCAACTTTCTTGCCGGACAGATCTTCCGGTTTGGTGATCGAGCCCGCGTTCTTCTTCAGCGTCAGCGCCTGCACGCCAGAGATGGTGTACGGCGTGGAGAAGTCATACTTCTTCTTGCGCTCGTCGGAGATGGTCACCTGGTTGATCACCACGTCGATACGTTTGGAATCCAGCGAGGCCAGCATACCGTCCCATTTGGTCGGTTTGAGATCCGCTTTCACGCCGAGGTGTTTTGCCAGCTCCTGGGCAAACTCGACTTCAAAACCGGTCAGCTTGCCGTTTTCATCCTGGAAGCTGAACGGCGGATAGGTGCCTTCCAGCCCGACGCGCAGCTCACCTTTGCTCTTGACCTGCGCCAGCAAATCTTCTGCCGCAAAGCTTTTTACGTTCACGCCCGCCACCAGTGCGACCGCCATCATTCCCATCACCAGCTGGCGACGAATCGGAGAGAAAGCCATGTTTACCCCATTATTGTGATGTGTTGTGTGCTTATGGTTAATTAACGCTCATTTTGGGCGCGGCGCTTTATCTCGCAATAAAGGGTACCGCTCCGGCATGTGCTCTTTGTAATAACCGCTGAATTATAAACCTTTTTCTGCTGCTGTCTCATACCGAAGGATGATAAGCAAATAACGCCGGTGCGCCGCCGGTATGCACAAACAGCAGCGGCCCTTCCCGGCGGAAACGGTTCTGGCTGATGCCATCGATCAGACCCGCCATCGCTTTGCCGGTGTAGACCGGGTCGAGCATAATGCCCTCCAGCCGCGCCAGCAGGCGCACCGCTTCCATGCCTTCGTCATTGGGTTCGCCGTAGCGCGGCGCAAAATAGTCATCCCACAGGGTTAGCGGCGCACGCGCTTCCAGCTCCAGCTGCTGTGCCAGCGCGCTGCGAATGCGCTCCACCACCGGCAGCTGCGCCTCAACCTTGCGCGACACCGTCACGCCCACCAGCTCGCTATTCGGCAGCAGCTGTTCCAGACCGACCGCCAGCCCGGCATGCGTCCCGGCACTGCCCGACGCCACCACCACCGCAGCGAAATCCACCACGCCTTCGCTTTGATGGGCGATCTCCTGCGCGCATTCGACGTAGCCGAGCGCGCCAAGCGCATTCGAGCCGCCCACCGGCACAATGTAAGGCCGGAAGCCCTGCGCTTCCAGCCGTTCTGCCTGCTCTGCCAACTGCTGCGGTGGATTGTGCAGCGCATCAACTATCACGACCTCGACATCCATCAGGTCCAGCAGCAGGCGGTTGCCGTTGCTCAGGTAGTTGGCGGCGTCGGTGCCAATCGGGTTCTCCAGCAGCGCCACGCACTTCAGGCCGAGACGCGCCGCCACGGCTGCCGTCTGGCGCACGTGGTTGGACTGGATCGCACCAGCGGTCAGCAGCACATCGGCACCTTCTCGCAACGCATCGGCAGCGAGAAACTCCAGTTTACGCAGCTTGTTACCGCCCAGCGCCACCGGCGTGACGTCATCACGTTTAATAAAGATATCGCGTCCGAGGTAATCAGACAGGCGTGGCAAATGCTCTAATGGCGTCGGTGCGCCAAGCAGTTCAAGACGGGGAAACTGGTGCAGAAGATGTAAGGACAATGCAGCCTCCATTCGGGCAATGTGCAGTTATCCCTACAGTGTTGCAGAAGATGAGAAAAGTCGCATCCGGAATTGATCGCGACGCGCCCCGGTTGCTGGCATGCTCACCAGTAACCGGGGCTGAATCACCCTTAGCCGCGCTGCCAGCCTAAGAACTGGTCATATTTGCGCAGTGCAATACGGTAGTTATTGTTGCCCGCATCGGGCAGATCGTTTTGCAGACACTCATGCCAGCTGTTGCCCCGTAACCTTTCTGCCGGGAAATTTTTCGCTTTCAGCATGTCATCAAGACGACGCAGACGCACCACATATTCACGAATGGTACTGTGACTCATCTCGGTCTGCTCAAACAGATATTGTTTGAACGCCATGATATCGAAGTAATTCGGATGGGTATTACAAAAAATATCGCTGCAGAAACGGCACAGCGCCGTCAGTTCCGGCTGGAGTTTCATCCATACCTGATCGTCAATCATCTGGTCCATGCGTGCGATGGCCTCTTTATTGATGATCTGGCCGCGGAACACTAACGCCATACGGTCTAAAACTTTGCCACAGTGTGAACAGTTGCTTTGGCTGTGTTTGTAGTCTTTAAGGTAGCGACTTAACGGTCTGGCTTTAACTTTGGCTCCCATTGCTGAGTCCCCGGTTTTTTTATTTTTGGTTCCCCAGGAACTGAGTCTGTTAGCGCGCTCCCGTCAAACGGGCCCGCAGGCGTTTGATCGCCTGACTGTGCAACTGGCTGACGCGGGATTCCCCCACTTCCAGCACCGCGCCAATCTCTTTCAGGTTCAGTTCTTCCTGGTAGTACAGTGTGAGCACCAATTTTTCGCGTTCAGGCAACGCCTCAATCGCTTCAATCACGCGTTCACGCAGGTTTCCTTCCATTAACTGATGCAACGGGTTGGCTTCCTCATGCCCCTCCGTGACCAGTTCCGCACTGTCGCCGTGTTCTTCCCGATACTCGTCGTACGAGAAAAGCTGGCTGTTATTGGTATCCAGCAGAATCTGCCGGTACTCTTCCAGCGAAACATTCAACCGCTCAGCCACTTCCTGCTCGGTAGCCGCGCGCCCCAACGCTTGCTCTACCTGATGCATAGCGCCGGCCACCTCGCGCGCATTACGACGTACGCTGCGTGGTGCCCAGTCGCGGCTGCGCAGCTCATCCAGCATTGCGCCCCGGATACGCTGCACGGCGTAGGTGGTAAAGGCGGTGCCCTGCAGCGCGTCATAGCGCTCCACGGCATTCAGTAAGCCAATACCACCGGCCTGCAGCAGATCGTCAAGCTCAACGCTGGCTGGCAAACGCACCTGCAGGCGCAGCGCTTCATGCCGCACCAGAGGAACGTAGCGCTGCCAGAGCGAATGTTTATCCATCACGCCATCGGCGGTATAGAGATCGTTCACGTTGACTACCCTGCGTTAATAAAGTTATCGGCATGATTATCCAATTCTGTAGCGGTTTCGATTGGCAGAATAGGCAGGCAAAAGCGAGGTTATTTCAAATTTGTTATGGATGGCGGTGGATCGCACCGCCATTGTGCGCAGGTTCAGCGCAGATTACGCAGCCGCTGCCTTGTGCCAGGCGGGACGGCGTCCCACAGCGCACAGGTTTTGCCCTCAAGCGCCTGATAAAAAGGGCTAATGGACTCGTCGCATTCCAGCGCGGAATTAAACAGCACCTGACCGGTTTCTGCGTCAATGCTAATCATTTTATTGATAAACAGCCGCTGCAGGTCGCTGCGCAGGAACAGGCCGTTGTCGACGCTGTTATCCGCCAGAAAGCCCTCTTCATTCTCCTGGGTGTCGATATGGCAGGCTTCCACCCACGGCCAGCTGTGGCGCTCGGTTAAACGCGTACCGGTAATAATGCAGGCACCATAGCGCGCTTTCACCGCCGCGCTGAACTCCGCCTGGCTGGCGCGCTGGAACACTTTTGCCTTGACGCGCCGCCCCACTTCAGTACCCGGCATCACCGCGCTGGGCATTTTCTGCTGCGGCGTGCTGAGCACCACTAAAAACTGGATCTTGCGCGAAAGCGGGAAACAGGGATGCGCCTGCGGATCGAACAGCTGCCAGTACTCATCCTCTTCGGTCTGACGCATCAGCACCAGCTTAAAACCGCGGCTGTTGAGCAGGTTTTGCGCTTCCGCCGAGCGGGGATCGAGCATCGCGTACACCCGGGTTTCGCCGATCACTTTCCAGCGTCCGCTTTTACGCGCTTCATCGTTACGACGAAAATAGAGAAACGCCTGCTGATTTTTAAGGTAATGCTCGAATCGGCGCAGGTAGTTTTTGCGCTCGTTATCGTCGGAAACAAACAGCAGATCCTCCAGCGGACTGTTCAGCTCCTCCTGCGCAAACAGCGCGCGGATCACCAGGTTGCGGTAGCTGGTTGACGGGCTGAGCAACCCGCGGGCGGTGAGCTCCTTCTCATCAGGATGCTGCTGCGCATAGCGCAGCGCGATCTCATCGAAGGTCAGTTGCTCACCCGGTAACAAGTCATAATTGAAGCGCATAGACACCCCAGAAACAGGAAAAATAGAGCGTAAAAATTGGAATGATTCTGAAGAGGGTTATCGGCAGTTCTGACGCAGGCTGTAACAGGATGGTTACTTTTTTGAGGTTATGATGCGCAAGGGGAAATCGTCTGCCGCGTAAGAGCCCAATTTGATTTAGCTCAGCAGGAATGCCCACGCGCTGCTTTTCTCTCCTTCCGCTTATCCCCGGCAATGCCCGCTTTTTTATCGGTTATTCGCGCCATCAATTATTCCTGTGCGCTCGTATGCTCACAGCATGACTCTGTGGAGAGCAGAGACGCGTAATAAGGAAGGCAATGATGAAAGGTATAGTGCTGGCGGGCGGGACAGGTTCCCGCCTGCATCCTGTAACCTGCGGCGTATCGAAGCAGCTGTTACCGGTTTATGACAAACCGATGATTTACTATCCACTTTCGGTGCTGATGCTGGCAGGCATTCGTGACATCCTGGTGATTACTACCGCTGAAGATCTGGCGGGATTCCAGCGTTTGCTGGGCGACGGCAGCCATTTCGGCGTCAATCTGCAGTTTGCGGTGCAGCCATCACCCGATGGCCTGGCCCAGGCGTTTATCATCGGTGAGTCTTTTATTGCCGGTGAGCGCTGCGCATTAGTGCTGGGCGATAACATTTTCTTTGGTCAAAGCTTTGGTAAAAAGCTCGAAGATGTGGTCGCGCGACCGCAGGGTGCTACGGTATTTGGCTACCAGGTGATGGACCCTGAGCGCTTCGGCGTGGTGGAATTTGATAAGCAGTTCCGCGCGCTGTCCATTGAAGAAAAACCGCTACAGCCAAAATCGAACTATGCCGTCACCGGCCTCTATTTTTACGATAAAAACGTCTGCGCCATGGCGCGGGAAGTTCGCCCTTCTCACCGCGGCGAACTGGAAATTACCACCCTCAATCAGATGTATCTCGACGATGGGTTGCTCAACGTCGAAGTGCTGGGACGTGGCTTTGCCTGGCTCGACACCGGTACCCACGAGAGCTTACTCGAAGCGTCACACTTCATTCATACCATTGAAAAGCGCCAGGGCTTCAAAATTGCCTGTCTGGAAGAGATCGCCTGGCGCAAGCGCTGGATCGGCAGCGAGTCGCTGCTGCAGCGCGCCGCCTATCTCGGCAAAACGCAGTATGGTCACTATCTGAAGATGCTGGTGGAGGAGTGAGATGGAGGTCATCACCACGAAAATTGCTGATGTAAAAATTATCCAGCCTAAAGTGTTTGGCGATGCCCGCGGCTTCTTCCTCGAAACCTTTGAGAAGCGGCGTTATCAGCAACTGCTGGATATCGACCTGGATTTTGTGCAGGACAACTACTCCCGTTCGGCGCGTAACGTGCTGCGCGGGCTGCATTTTCAGAAAACCCAGCCGCAAGGCAAACTGGTGCGCGTGGTACGCGGCGCGGTGTTTGACGTTGCCGTCGATATCCGTGCGGATTCGCCCACCTTTGGCCAATGGACCGGGCTGGAGCTGTCTGAAGAGAACAAAACCCAGCTGTGGATCCCACCGGGTCTGGCACATGGTTTTGTGGTGCTCTCCGAGGTCGCTGACTTCGAATACAAATGTACTGATTACTACAACCCACAGGATGAAGCCTGCCTGATGTGGAATGACGCTGAAATTGCGGTGCAATGGCCGGTAGCGACGCCTCTGCTATCGGTAAAAGATCAACAAGGACTCTCCCTGCAGGAGTTAGTGCAATGCGCGTTTTGTTAACCGGTGCTTATGGCCAGCTTGGCCGTTGTTTACTGGATCGGGTGCCGGCAGAGTGGGTGCTGCTGGCCTGTGGCTCTGCCGAGTTAGATATTACCGACCGCCCGGCGGTGGAACGGGTGGTGAAGAAATTCCGTCCCGATGTGATCATCAATGCCGCCGCGTATACCGCGGTCGATAAGGCAGAAACCGACCGTATCCGCGCCATGAAGGTCAACGCCATCGGCCCGGAAAATCTCGCCATCGCCGCTCACCAGCAGGGCACCCGCTTGATTCATCTCTCCACCGATTATGTGTTTGATGGCAGTAAAAAAACGCCTTATACCGAAAGCGATCTGCCCTGCCCGATTAATTTCTACGGACTGAGCAAATGGGAGGGTGAGAAACGTGTATTCTCCGTGCTGCCGGACGCCGTAGTGATTCGCACCTCATGGGTGTTCAGTGAGTACGGTGCAAACTTTGTCAAAACCATGCTGCGGCTGGCAGAAACCCGCAGCGAAATCAGCGTGGTGAACGATCAGTCCGGCTGCCCGACCTATGCCGGCGATCTGGCACAGGCGATTATCACCCTGGCATCCCGTGCGGAAGCCGCCGGCGTTTATCATTACTGTGGCGATGTGGCGGTCAGCTGGTGCGAATTCGCCCAGGCGATTTTTGTGGCCGCGCAGCGGGATGTGCTGGTGAAAGGGATTGGCAGTGCGCAATATCCGATGGCAGCGGCAAGGCCGGTAAACAGCGTAATGAACACCGCGCGGATAGCGGCGCTGGGGGTTGAGGCATCGGACTGGCAAAATAAACTTACCGCGGATTTTTTTCCGCAGAGTGAAAGTTCAGCTATCGCCTGATAACACGATAGCTGATTTGCTTCATGCATAAAAAACCCGGATTAAACCGGGTTTTTTATTCACTTAATCAGGCAACCAGAGCTTTGCCCACTGCCTTAACGGTTCGCCCGTCAACAGCCAGTCACTTCTTACTGCCTCGCGCAGCGCATCACCCATAAGCCAGGACGTATCACGATCGTTCAGGTGCATTTCGATGGCTTCAATCCAGTCTTTGTAACGGTTACGTACTAAAGTCACTGGCAGGTTATAGCGATAACACTCAACGTCGCTTGCAATGACTGGAAAACCACAGGCGCCATATTCAAGCAGACGTAAATTACTCTTACAGCGGTTAAATAAATTATCTTCAACCGGCGCTAACGCCAGATCCAGATTTAATGATGCGAGTTTTTCTGGGTAGTCTTTAATCTCAACGCCCTGATGATATTCGTGAATATATGGACGCAATTTAGCTGGACACATGCCGAAGAATACCCACTCCACTCGATCCGAAAGAGTCTTTACCACATCATAAATCATTTCCAGATCGCCTGTATGGCTTGAGCCTCCTGCCCAACCCACCCGCGGTTTTTTACTTTGCCCTCGCAAACTAGTCAGGTTGCCCCATGTAGCTGGCGGAAGTCGGTTTTCCACCACTCTGATATCAGCATGAGCGCCTGAAAACGCATCTGCCAGCGCTGAGGTAGAAACGATGAAACGATCTACCAAACTGAGACTTTTACGAATCGACTTCAAAATATCTTTAGGCATATGTTCACGATGAATGCTCTTCATCGGTAAATTAGGTAAGTAGTCGTCAAGCTCGAAAACTTTAAAAATGTCAGGTAACACCTTCAATCGATTTAACCACTCATGCGATTCAGGAGTGATCTGCCTTTGCAACACTATACTGTCCGGTGCATAACGGGCAAGTTCCGAAGCATGTTGCATTACATCCGTTAATCTGCCCTCAACCAGCCCTTCTGAGATCATTGCATTCAGTGGCTGAATGATTCTATATTGACCACATCCGGTAAAATCCGCCATTAATGCGGTAATTACAGGCATTGGTTTCCATGAGAGCGGCCGCCAGGTTAAAGCATCACCTTGCTCAAGTTCAAAACCATTACCATTGAGTGAAAGATTAGCGTTGTATGCAGGATCATTTGCAATTAATGGCATCCAGCGGCGATAAAAAGCATCCTGCTCATCAGTAAATCTGCGGATCTTTTTTTCCTGCGTTGTTTTATCGACTCGCTTTTGGCTCACGCTACCTTCATGCATTACCACAGCGTGAGGTGTCCATACGGTTAAATATCCAGATTCACGTACTTTTAAACATAGATCAACATCGTTATATGAAACCTTAAAGTCTTCTTCGTTGAGTCCACCTACTTCTCTGTAAATTTCTGCACGAATCATCAGACACGCAGCCGTAACAGCGGCGTAGTTTTGGTCAACCAACAGGCGGCGCATATAACCAGGTGCGTCTGCAGCTTCACCAATAAAAGGATGCTCAGCTGGACCACGTAAACCGAGAATTACACCAGCATGCTGTACACGACCATCAGGATAAAGTAATTTGGCCCCAACGATCCCAACTTCGGGCCGTTGTGCGTGATTCAACAGCTCGTCTAACCAGTTTTCATTGATTATTGCTGTATCATTATTGAGTAAAACCAAATACTCACCACGGGCTTCACGAGCTGCAAAATTATTTATGGCCGAGTAGTTGAAGGGGTGGGGATAACTAAGTACTCTTATGCGTTTCGGATCAATTTCAGCTAATCCGGCCAGCCACTGCTGCGCTTCAGCGGTTTCACTGTTATTATCTACGACAATAATTTCGTAGTTTTTATAATGCGTCTTTTCTAAAAGAGAAGTGACACACGTGATGAGTACTGGCAATTGATCTTTAGTAGGAATGATAATTGAAACCAGCGGCTGATTTGCGTGTTCGTAGCGAAGGCTATATAAACCAGGCCATGTGTTTTTCACCCAACCTTTTGTGTATCCACGCCTGTGCAAATGCTTCTGAAGAATATCCCGATACTCTGGTTCGTCAGTTAATAAAAAACTTTCAGAAATAACCAGAGGTTCTGGCAGATGACCAATACTATTGATACCATATTGCTCGACCAGACGAACAATAAGTTCGAACTCAGATGCTTTACGGTAGGCTGGGTCAAATCCACCCACATTCAACAGCACATTTCGATTATAAAGCCAGTGTTTTGCCATTTCCGCAGGGTGGCTTAGTAACAAATCAAGATTGAAGTCAGGCCGAAATGATGAGCCTGTCACCTCACCAGATTGATGATAAAGCTCATCAGCATAAACTGCAGCACATCCTTTCGCATCAGGCAGGGCGAACGACATTTGCAATAAACCACTGCTAGTCAAAATAGAGCCTGCTTTAAGAATGAGAACCCAGTCAACTGTAGCTTCTGACAAATGTTGATTAACAAGCTCAAACTCATTCAGATCGCTATTCTTCAGATTCTCAATGGAGGTAAAATCAATTAAATTTGCATTGATCAGCACTGGATGAATTATTAATCCTGGTGTGGCATTTTTCTCCAGGCTATCTAGTGTGACATTAATACTTTCATTATCTGCTTCTCTGGCAAGCACATATACAACAACTTTATTAATTGAAATTGAAGACAGGTGATTTTCTATATAAGCAGACTGGACTTTCGTTATTTCCCGACTTTTTAACCAGTCATCAAGGTTCTTGTTAGCACGACTGCCACCTGAAAGATGCAAAGCACTACTCAGCGCCGCGAGCAAATTACATTCAATATAATTTCCTGGATGAGTAAGAGCAGATGCGCGCACTGTCTGGTTGGTGATATGATCGCCTTTGTACCAACCCAATTTCTCGATCATTAATGGAAATTGTTGGTAAGTTGTAGCCACAGCTTCCTGATCCGAAGCGGCCATCTGGCTGACTTGCTGTTCTGAGATACGGAATTGCGAAAGTGGTTCACTGAGAAAAGCAAAATTTCCTTTACTGAGTAAATTGACATAAATCGCCACATCCCCCAGATAACGCATGCGCTTTCCATTCAGAAAGAATAATTCATCTCCCAGATCTACTAAGTCCTGGTGGCGGCAAAGCACACATGAAGGTTCACCAATGAAATTGATGATATAATCACTAAGGAACGCGATTAAATCTCGCCCTTCAATGATAACATCTCCACGAAAAGGATATGCTGTGGCCATGATATCAGGAAGAACATCGCCTTGCTCATTGATCCTCTGGCGGCGCGAGGAAGCTAACACTATATCCGAAGAGGCAGTGAATGCTTTCATCAGTTTAGAAACGCAATCTTTACGTAATATGTCGTCGTCATAAAGAAACTTGACATACTCACCGTTAGAAAGTGACAGGCAGCGTCTGACATTGCCAATTTCCTGTAATCTTTGCTCATTCTTATAATATGATATTTTTACAGGCGTAGTGTTTTGATATTTCCTGACAACGTTACTAATTAAATCGCTATCACTGTCATCGCAAACTATTATTTCAACCGCAGGATAATCTTGCTGCACAGCACTTTGCAAAGACAGTTCAAAGAAATCACCTTTATATGCTGGTATTATTATTGAAACCAGTTTATTCTCTTTCATCGCATCACCGCTTACTGAGGTTAAATATCAGCAGAAATTAATTACGTTTATAACGCAAACTTTTAAGGATAAATAAAGGCCGATTAAGAAACTCGCCTAAAGCATCGTCCCGCTGCAGATTGCCTTCATTGATCGACTCATAAACAACCTCTTTATCCGTCTTAACTTGAGCTACAGCAATACTCTCAATCTGCCAAAACCCTTCAATTCCTTCAGTGATAAACTCAATCAACTCTTTTTTTGTACCTGTTGTAAAAAGTGGAAGTTTACTATCACCGCGCCAGTTAAACCCTAACTGAAAAATCAATGTTTCACAGCTTTCAGATACCTTATTTAGCTGTTCAATTATTTTATGCCTGGCATTATTTTTTGAAACGGATGCATCACCATAGTCATCGCCAACATGGTGTAAAACGTTTAGAAGCAAGCCAACATCGGCTCTTAGTGAGGAGTCTGAAAACTCATAATAACTATTGTTAACTGTAATTACTTCTTGGTATCCCAGTAAATTTGCAGCTTGCTTCACAAAGTCGGCATGGTTTTTATTGCCTTCATAACAGATTAAATGCGCCGCGCCTAAACTGAGAAACGAGAGTGAGAAAAAACCCAGGTTACATCCAATATCAAATATCACCTTGTCTTTGATTTTTATTTTATTTTTAATATAATCCAGGCGTGCCTCTTCGGAACGAGAACCTGGATTATAATCAACATGACCAAGCCTAATACGTAGCTCTTCAGGCAATACCTGGTACAGCGCATGTTTGCCAGAACTGGATTCTGACTTCAATCTGTCTTTAATTTCATCGATTAAATTATTATTCATTGCGCTTCACCCACTTAAAAACATTTAATTTATTGAAATAATACATGGAAAAGTTTTTTCTCAACTCCAGAAAAAAAAGACGCCAGGTATCCCTATGAAGATAGATGTCTCCTGGTATAGATTTTAAAATAAAAAACAGAGAAGATTCATTCAGTGAAAAATAGTCCCTTACCTTTCCACCTTTGACCCATGTCTCAATTAATCCGTTAAGCCACAAATAGTTACTGGTATTTTTATTTTCTTTTTTCGAATTAACAAGATTATCTACAGGCGACATGCCTTGCTGGATAGCAAGCTGAAAAGGTCCCCACAAGCGAGGGTTTGCTTCAATTACCCAACTCTTGCCTTCACTAATCATAATTTCAACCATTACCAATCCGTAGAAATCTACGCTAGTAAATGCATCAATAATCCGTTGTTCAAAAAGAAGATCAGGACAATCGCAAGCTTGGGCAGCAATCATTGATTTACCATTCGCCTGCTGCAATAAGTTTCGCTGGTAGCAAATCTGAGCCGTACCATCCTTGTTAACTCTCATCAGAAAGTAATAGCTGGCACCGTCTATATATTTTTGATAGAAATAATCGCTCTTATTTTTTATTTTCTGATGTTTACTAAGGCCATAAT
>NZ_SDFT01000309.1:0-1978 GCF_004916815.1 Pantoea sp. R102 | reverse complement strand
CATGGATATGGTGCGGATGGTTAACTCCGGCACCGAAGCCACCATGAGCGCCATCCGCCTGGCGCGCGGTTTCACCCAGCGTGACAAGATCATCAAATTTGAGGGCTGCTACCACGGCCACGCTGACTGCCTGCTGGTGAAAGCCGGTTCCGGTGCGCTGACCCTCGGCCAGCCCAACTCGCCAGGCGGATGGCGCTCATGGTGGCTTCGGTGCCGGAGTTAACCATCCGCACCATATCCATGCTCGGCACCAGCTCGCACACCAGCTCGGCCATCTTCACTTCCATCTCGGTCGGCGCGCCAAAACTCAGGCCGCGCGCGGCGGCTTCGATCACCGCATTGCGAATGGTGGCGTTATTGTGGCCCAGCACCATCGGCCCCCAGGAGCCGACGTAATCGATATAGGCTTTGCCATCGGCATCATACAAATAGGCACCGTCGGCGCGTTCGATGAACAGCGGCACGCCGCCCACACCGGTAAAGGCACGCACCGGGGAGTTCACGCCGCCCGGGATCAGGCGTTGTGCTTCGGCATACAGGTTTTCTGACTTACTCATGGTTCGGCTCCTGCTGTTCTGGAAAAAATCTGGCGCCATTCTACGGAAGAGCGGCCGGTGAAGAAAGGCGCGCGGCCGCTTGCGCCTGCGACATTGCTATACTTTATGCCATAACTGGCGGCACACAGTGTCAAGGGCGCTACTTGATTGCACTGGACGGCTGGCAGATAATAGCGAAATTGAGGTCGTTTTCTGACCTGGACGTTTACCCGGAGTAAAAGATGAGTGACGACGTAGCCGCGCTGCCTCTGCAGTTCACCGATGCAGCAGCGAAAAAAGTAAAAAACCTGATTGCGGATGAAGAGAATCCGGCGCTGAAACTGCGCGTATATATTACCGGCGGGGGCTGCAGTGGCTTCCAGTATGGTTTTACTTTTGACGATCAAATGAATGACGGCGACATGACCATCGAGAAGCAGGGTGTGGCGCTGGTAGTTGACCCGATGAGCCTGCAGTATCTGGTGGGTGGATCGGTTGACTACACCGAAGGTCTGGAAGGTTCCCGCTTTATCGTGACTAACCCGAACGCCAAAACCACCTGCGGCTGCGGCTCCTCTTTCAGCATCTGATGCTGGGCTGGCTGCCGTTCTGGCAGCCAGAACTCACCACTCAATCGTCACCAGGCGTGCCGTTTCACGGCGTGATGCATCGCGGTTTATTACGCTTTGTGTCACGCGCGGCTGCGCGCTGAAATGCCGGCCGCAGTCAACAGATGGCAGCGTCTGCTCACTCGGGCGTGAGATATCGCAGCGGGAGAAAATCGTTAGCGAGACGGCGATAGAGCCCGTGGTGGTTGCCGCACCGATCGGTGCAGCCACGATCAGCCCTATGGCCAGCAGCAGCGCTCTGGTCATGGTGAAATCCTGGTGATGTCAAAAGTGCGCTATGCGCTAAAAGGGCACAGAGCATACGTGGCCGCTGTGCCTTGTTATTTGATTTTCGACATGAATCGTCGAATCTTTAGTCTGGTAATGCTTTATTTTTCGTCGGATGTAAAGCTTCGCACAATTGTTTTGCCGCCAGCAGCAGGCGCGGACCCGGCCGGCTCAGCCAGTCATCGTTAAGCGCAATCACCGGCACGTTAAGCTGCGGCTGCCAGAAGCGCGCGACGCTGGCGGCGCGGCTGGCATCACCGCCAGTGACAATCGCCTGCGGATGCCGCATCAGCACCTGCTCCCGGCTCACCTGAGGCCAGCTCACACTGCTGTCAGCAAAGATATTGCGACCGCCGCACAGGGTGATAACCTCATTCTGCAGCGTGCTGCGCGCGGCGGTAAACAGCGGCTGCTGGCCAAACTGCAGAAACAGCGGCACCGGCGTTTGCTGCTGATAGCGCTGACGCAGCGTCTGCAGCTGCTGGTGTAACGCCTGTGCGGCCGCGGTGGCCCGCTGGGGCTGTGGGCTCCAGCGCTGCAGCGCTG
>NZ_SDFT01000308.1:0-4831 GCF_004916815.1 Pantoea sp. R102 | reverse complement strand
GGCGGTGAGGGGGGGATTCGAACCCCCGATACGTTGCCGTATACACACTTTCCAGGCGTGCTCCTTCAGCCACTCGGACACCTCACCACATTTTTTTGTTAACCGCACTGGGTCAACGGGGCGCTACTATAGGGAGTTCAGCGATAAGGGTCAAGGTCTATTTTCTCCTTTTTTTCTATTCGCTTAACCTCTGCGCAGATTGCCTTAAGCCTCTCCACTTTGCCGCTTTTGTCATCAAAACATTCCTTAACTGACACAAAAGTGTCACCGCACTGTCGCAGACTTGTCGGCGGAAACATTTGGTTATATCTACGGATAAGGATGCTGATAAATGAAACGCTTACCTCTTTTCACGCTCTCTCTGCTGGCTTCACTCACCACCATGTCCGCGCTGGCAGAGAGCGCCAGCTATCAACGCGCCGCCATTGGCGATATTACCCAGCACGGCGGCGCGCGTCGCCTGAGCGGCGACCAGACCGAGGCGCTGAAAGCCTCATTGAGCAATAGCACGGCGAAGAATGTCATCCTGCTGATTGGCGATGGCATGGGCGATTCCGAAATCACCGCGGCACGCAATCAGGCAATGGGGGCCGGCGGTTTCTTTCCCGGTATTGATGCGCTGCCGCTCACCGGCCAGTACACCCATTACTCGCTGGACAAGAAAACGCATAAGCCAAACTACGTAACGGATTCTGCCGCGTCGGCCACCGCCTGGGCCACCGGCACGAAAACTTATAACGGCGCGATAGGTGTCGATGTCAACGGCACAGATCAGGTCACGCTGCTTGAGCTGGCCAAAGCAGCCGGTAAAGCCACCGGCAACGTCTCGACTGCAGAACTGCAGGATGCCACGCCGGCCGCGCTGATGGCGCACGTCACCTCGCGCAAATGCTACGGCCCGGAAAAAACCAGCGAGCTGTGTCCGGGTAACGCGCTGGAGCAGGGCGGGAAAGGATCGATCAGCGAGCAGCTGCTGCAAACCCGTCCCGACGTCACGCTGGGCGGCGGTGCCAAATCTTTCGCTGAGCGGGCTAAAGCGGGCGACTATCAGGGCAAAACCCTGCGCGAGCAGGCCGAAATACGGGGGTTCCAGCTGGTCGATAATCTCGCCGCGCTGAATGCGGTACAGCAGGCGAATCAACAGACGCCACTGCTGGGGCTGTTCTCGGAGGGCAACATGCCGGTGCGCTGGCAGGGGCCGAAAGCCAGCTATCACGGTAATCTGGATAAACCGGTGGTGACCTGTGAGGTCAACAAAGATCGTCCGGCATCAATGCCAACCCTGGCGCAGATGACGCAAAAAGCCATCGACCTGCTCAGCCACAACGACAACGGCTTCTTCCTGCAGGTGGAGGGCGCGTCGATTGATAAGCAGGATCACGCCGCCAACCCGTGCGGTCAGATTGGTGAAACCGTCGATTTAGATGAGGCGGTGCAGGTGGCGCTGGCGTATGCGCGCGAGCATGGCGATACGCTGGTGGTGGTCACCGCCGATCACGCGCACAGCAGCCAGATCGTCGAAAACGGCACTAAAGCGCCAGGTCTGACTCAGGCGCTCAACACCAAAGATGGCGCGGTGATGACCATCAGCTACGGTAACTCGGAAGAGGATTCCCAGGAGCACACCGGCACCCAGTTGCGCATCGCGGCCTACGGTCCGCACGCGGCGAATGTGGTCGGCCTCACCGATCAGACCGACCTGTTCTTCACGCTGAAGCAGGCGATGGCGCTGAAGTAAGCGCGTCAGTGCGGGCGGATGCGGAGCACCAGCAGCCCGCCCACCACCAGTCCGCCAGCGGCCAGCAGCAGCGCGGGGTGCAGGGAAGCAAAAATCTGCACGCTGGCGGCGGAGATCAGCGGCCCGATCAGCTGGCCAGTGGCATAGCCTGACGTCAATATCGCCACGGTTTTTGCCACGCTGATATTGGAGACGGCGCGCGCCAGCTGCATCGACAGCTGCATAATCGAAAGAAACCCCAGCCCGACCATCACCGTTGAGATCAGCAGCCCGCTCACGCCCGGGATGAGCACGCCGCTGGCCACGCCCAGCCCCTGCAGGATCATAACCCACGCCAGGCTGAGGCGCGTATTCAGGCGCGCTGAAAACAGCATAATTAGCACCACACCAGCCACTGCGCAAAGTCCAAACAGCGGCCAGAAAAGCGCTGCCAGCTGACCCTGCGCAAACAGGCTGTGCGCCATTTGTGACAGAAACGTCGCGGGCAAAATGTAGCCGAAACCGGCCAGCGTATAGGCCAGCCATAGCCGTGTCACCGCGCGACCCGGAGCCGTCGACGCACTTTCCCGCTGCCGGGCGGGGAGCGAAGCGGGCAGCGCGCGCCACAGCAGCAGCACGCCAGCCAGCGCGACCACGCCATAGCATTGCCAGGCGCGATCGTCATTCAGGTGTAACCGGGTGATAAGCCACGCCATCACGCCGCTCAGGGTGATGCCGGCTCCCGGGCCGGCAAATACCGCGGCGGACATGCGCGGGGCCTGCTGCTGTGCCAGCACCATCTGCGTCCAGGAGGTGACGATAATCAGGGCCCAGGCACCACCGATACCCGCCACCACACGGAACAGGCACTGCAGTACCCAGGCATGACTAAAGCCGGAGAGCAGGGTCACCAGCGCGGTGGCCAGCAAACCGGCCTTCAGGTAGCGCGCGTGATGGGCGGTGATGCGGCTCACGTGCAGTGCACCCAGCAGGTAGCCGATGTAATTCATCGCTGCCAGCACACCAGCGCTGGAGAGCGTCAGGTGACCGTTGGCGATCATCAGCGGGATCTGCGGCGTGAGTGAAAAGCGGCCGATACCCATTACCACAATCAGGGTCACCATGCCGGTGAGCATGGTGATCAGGCTCACCCGGGTGTGCCGGACTGCTTGCCGTCCGGCGGAAACTGAATCTGCTGACATACTTTGCTTTACTCCGCTGAGATACCTTACTCTGTCCGGTGATAGTAAATGTCAATCAGTCAGTGAAAAATGGGGTGGTTTATCCTATGACTACAGGTCATACCCAGGCCGTAAAATCGCGTGGTGAAGATGTGAAAAACTTCCTTACCCGCCAGCGCGCGCGTATTGATCCGCAGATCTATGGCTTCAGCCGGCAAAACCGGCGCGTCAGCGGACTGCGGCGCGAAGAAGTGGCACAGCTGGCGGCGGTCAGCGTCAGCTGGTACACCTGGCTCGAGCAGGGTCGCGACATCAGTATTTCGCCGGCCGCGCTGCAGCGCATCGGCAAAGTGCTACAGCTCTCGGTTACCGAGCAGGAGTATCTTGAAGCGCTGGTGTTTGGTAACGCACACTCGCAACCCTTCAGTCATGAGTTGCCGCCTGAAGTGAGGGCGATGGTGGATGCGCTGGACCCGCATCCGGCGTTTGTGCGCCGCGCCAACATGGATATTGTCTACTGGAATCCGGCGGCGCAGTCGCTGATTGTCGACTGGGCGGCCCTGCCGCCGGCGGATCGCAACTCGCTCAAGCTGATGTTCATCAGTGAAGCCTACCAGCAGCGCATTCATGGCTGGGAAGAGGCGGCGCGCCATACGCTGTCGGCGTTTCGCGCCGGTTATGCCGCCAGCAATCAGGCGCAGGAATTCGAAGTGGTGATCGAGGATTTGCTGGCGCGCAGCGCCGGGTTTCGCACGCTGTGGAATGACCATGATGTGGGGAAAATCGGCGCGGGCAATAAAACCCTGATTGATGTCGAGGGCAGGATGCAGACATATACCTTTACCTCGCTGCAAATTGAGCAGGCACCGGGTATGCATCTGATCTTCTATCTGGCGCATTAGCGCGGCGTGCGCGGGTCGGGCGCACGCCGCCGGGGAGATTACAGACCGCGCTGTGCCATCAGGCGCGCGAGGTCAACCAGACGGTTGGAGAAGCCCCATTCGTTATCGTACCAGGCAAGGATCTTCACCAGGTTGCCACCAATCACCAGCGTCGATAAGCCGTCGATGATCGATGAACGCGCATCGCCCTGATAATCGCTGGAGACCAGCGGCTCATCGCTGTAGCCGAGGATACCCTGTAGCGGACCCGCAGCAGCAGCGGCTTTAAACGCGTCATTCACCTCTTCGGCCGTCACGTCGCGTTTCAGCGTCACCGTCAGATCCACCACCGAGACCACCGGCACCGGCACGCGCAGCGAGTAACCGGTTAAGCGGCCTTCCAGTTCCGGAATCACCCGGCCAAGCGCTTTAGCTGCGCCGCTGGAGTACGGCACAATCGACAGCGCCGCCGCACGCGCGCCGCGCAGATCTTTCTCTGGCTGGTCATGCAGCGCCTGACTGTTGGTATAGGCATGGGTGGTGTTCATCAGACCGTGCTCAATACCAAACGCCTGATGCAGCACCTGCGCGGCCGGTGCCAGGCCGTTGGTGGTACAGCTGCCGTTACTCACCACAAAGTGCTGTTGCGGATCGTAGCGCTGGTCGTTGACGCCCATCACAATCGTCAAATCATCATTTTTGCCCGGCGCAGAGATGATCACGCGTTTGGCGCCGCCGTGCGTGATGTGCACCGCGGCCTTGTCACGCTCGGTAAAAAAGCCGGTGGCTTCGATGACGATATCCACGCCCACGTCACGCCAGCGAATATTGGCCGGATCGCGCTCGCTGAACACCCGCACTGGTTTGCCATCAATGCGCAGTTCACCGTCGCCAGCGCTGACTTCTGCCGGCAGCCGACCCAGCAGGGAGTCGTGCTTCAGCAGATGCGCCAGCGTTTTGCTGTCGGTGAGATCGTTAATCGCCACAATATCGATGTCGCTGCTGCCCAGCGCGGCGCGGAATACGTTACGTCCGATACGGCCAAAACCGTT